>JAZDNR010000018.1:0-4339 GCA_043799475.1 Parcubacteria group bacterium | reverse complement strand
GTATCGAGGCTTTCCTTAAACTGCGGGATAAACAAACAGCTTTTGAATGGGCTGAATTGCTTGTGGAGATGATTACAGCCTCCAAAACTTGAATTTGACAAAAACGCGCCGTCCTGCTAGGATACTGCGTTCTTTACGAATATTACCAAAGGAGACGCGTCTTCCCCGCGTCGGTTTTGCGTTTTGCCGTTCTTCCGGCACGGCGTAAATGTCGTCGGCTCAGACCCCTAAGCAATCAACGGTGGGAAAATACAAGGATGAGGTGGCTCTTGGGCTTGCCCCAAGCTCCTGCTCTCTCACCCCTTGATTTTCTTGCTTTGCTTAGGGCTTTGAGTCGGCGATTTTTAGGCCTTATTGGATCCCAAAGAAATGAGGAAGGAGCAGAACAAACAATGGATAAGAAGGAACTCGCGGAAGTGCTTGGTCCGCTCGTGCAGGCCATTCATGCGTTGATCACCGAGGTTCACATACTCAACGACAACCTTTCGGCGGAGGGACGGAGGCGGATAGACCAAGTGGCGGAAGTAATACAAAGCACAAGAACCATGACGCGGAGTCTCGACAACCTGGCCAACGTCATTCATGTCACCAGCCAAAAGGGCAGGAAGTAGCGATGCCCAAAGAGATCGACTTAGTCGGCATCGTAGAGGCGTACCATTGGGGCAAACACGGGGGGTTTCAGGTGTATCTGTTCAAGGCCGATCACAGCCTGCTCAAAGGGTGCAAGGGGTCCATTTGTTTACAGAATAAGCAAGAACTGCGCGGATTTCTCTCCGGACTTGGGCAGATGATACACCAGGATAAGAACGTCTTTTTTGTCGCAGAATGTCGCCCCAACGAGGTAGTCACTTTCTATAACCGAGTTCAGTTTGCCGGCTATCTCGGCCCCGGTTGGGTTAAGAGAGTGCTCAGGAAGTCAGCGCATCTGCGGAATTGGCTATCCGAATAGCCAACGTGTGTGCTCGGCCGTAGGGTTCTCCCTCCGGCCGTTTTTTTACCAGCATCCTCGAGGCGCGACTATCTCGCTAGCGCGTCAGTTTAAACTTGGAGACAGGTTGAAAAGTCGAAATAAACTCTTCTCTGCGGACCACCTGGCCAGTCGCGTCATTAGTGACCGTGTAAGTAAAGGTTGTAGTACCACCACCCGAGACACTGCCCGACAAACGATAAGGACCGTCGATCGTCGTAGTTCTCCCGGGGTCGCTACCATAAAAATCCACGTAGGCAAACCCATCATCTTTGAGGTAGGCCTGCAGTAGGATATAGCCCTCAGTGTCATTAATAAAACGCAGATCGGGGTGTGGATCGTAGAGTGTCGCCTCCACGCCATATTCTGGGTAGTCCCACAAATAGTGTGATACCGCAAAGGCATGGTTGTAACGCTCAGTGATCTCGAGACCTGTGTCGAGTGCCGTCCTAAAAAGCGTCGTACCAACCTGGCAGAGGCCCCCACCATACTCCGGTCGAATTTTGTTGCCGGTGATAACGAGTTCGGGCAGATATCCATTGTAGCCATCAATTGGCGCGATGGCTTCAATCGTGGAGAACTCCTCGCCCGGTGCAATCACTAAGCCAGAAAGTTTCTCAAACCCGACATTAATGTTAGTAATGCGAGCGGCAGAACTGTTACTGTAGTCACTTATCCCTCGCCCAATCAACTTAGTAATACCAAGCTCGTCAATAACGTCCTCGTTGATGGCCGGCTTAGTTTCTTTGAGAGCCAACTTAACCTGCGGCTTGTCACTGGCTAGTGCAAAAGTTAGATCGTGGATGGCGCCGTCAATGTCTACGCCACTACCCTTTTTGCTGGGCTGCGTCACCTTAACTTTGCCGCCCTCAAAAGCCAGACGGGCATTGGTGCCGGGCACATCCAAGCCAGCAGCCGCACTCTCCAGTAACCAGTGCTGTACTTTATCGCGATTGAGGCCTACTACCGCGATAGGTTTACGTAAATCTCGGCCAGCAAAGTTCTCCGGCATCAGGAGAACATAAAAAGGATCGGTTGCTTTTTCACCCAAGCGCTTTTGATCAAAGGGAGTGACCACCATGGCTGGCACCGTGACCTCCTCATCTTTGGTCTCGAGTTGTTCTGGCTCGGCTCGTTTTTTCTTTTTCTCGGGCAGGCCGCAGTTGCAAGCCGCCTTACCGAGCACATCGGCTGGGTTAGTCGTGCGGAACTCCAGCCAGCTGGCTAACTCGTCACGACTAGGCGCATAATTTTTGTCCTTGTAGTAAAAGTTTAATTTGGCTACCAAGACCTGCTCGGCCAAAGCCCGACTGGCGCTAAGATCAGCCACTTCGATATCTGGGGCGGTCGGACCCAGGGTCAGAGAGAGATCGGCATGTGAGAGGTTCTCCGCTTGCCGTTGTAGCTCATCAAAGACAGGGGCACGTATAATCTCCATACCATAGGCCGAGTCTTTGTTGACTAACTGGTCCTTGTCGAAGGCCAGACGGGCATCCCGTGCCGGTTGCTCGATGGCTAAAAAGTTCGTGTCAAACGTAGCTCCTAAAATTTCCCGATCAAAGTTGGTCACGACAGGCAAATGGCCTCCGCCAAATGCAACTGAGACTTGATCGACGGCGTTACGTAAGTGGTTGGGGTTATGGCCTAGTTCTCCTGCCCGCGCCACACTGGCGGCTACATCAATCGTGAGGCCCAGCTCCTCAATACTTAACTCAAATCGCTTGCGCTCACCGCCCTGAGCGGGTGTTCCCGAGAAAGCAAATTTCTCGGCTAAAAAGCGATCAACCGCTGCCTGTACGCGCGTGGTCGCCTCACTTACTGGCAACCCACTCACAGCTACTCCGCCAATCGAGACCTTAGGCAAAATAGCTCTGTCTTGTGCCACATTGTACGACCAGGCACCCGCTCCGGTTCCGAGCCCAAGTATTACCAGTGTTGTCACGCTGAGCACAAACCACTTACTGGTTGACCAGTGAGTCTTGTGAACATGATTTAACTGAACCGCTAACTCTTTTGTATCTGTTTTTGCACTAGTCACGTTTAAAATTTCGCTGATTTTTCACATTTTGTCAACTCCCGTGAGCGCGCCGACCAAAAAGCGCCGGGGCCGACTCACGTCGTTACTTTGGCGACCTCACGCTTTTTTTGAGACTTAGCAGCAGTACTATGCTCACTGCGCGAAGCGACAAAACTAAAGAGCTTTTTTTTGTCGTCGTAGTCGACCTCGATAGTTTGTCCCGAGGTAAAGGCGGCACCCAGAAGCTTTTCGGAGAGAGGGTTCTCGATTTCGCGCTGAATCACGCGGCGCAGTGGCCGGGCTCCAAAAGCCGGATCATAACCCCTGTCAATTAAAATGTTTTTAGCGGCCGGACTTACTTTGAGTTTAATGTTCTGCGCGCGCAGTAGTTTTTGAACGTCAGCCAACATCAAATCAACAATGATACGGACTTGCGATTTATCGAGTGCTCTAAAGACAATCACCTCATCAACACGGTTTAAAAACTCAGGCCTAAAAATTTTCTTGAGTTCTTCCTGAAGCTGCTCTTTGAGTTGCTCGTGCTCACGTTTACCGGCGCTCTCGCCATCCGCTTGTTCCTCAAATCCAAACTTACCGCCCGTCTTTTGTTGAATCAACTGCGAACCAACATTGGAAGTCGCGATAATAATCGTATTTTTAAAATCAACCATGCGACCCTTGGCATCCGTCAAGCGCCCATCTTCCAAGATCTGCAGCAAAATGTTGAACACATCCGGATGAGCCTTCTCAATTTCGTCGAGCAAGATCACAGCATAGGGTTTTTTGCGGATACGCTCGGTAAGCTGGCCACCCTCCTCAAATCCCACGTATCCTGGGGGAGAACCAACCAGTCGTGAGACCGTGTGTCGCTCCATATACTCTGACATGTCAACTCGGATCATGGCTTCCTCATCACCAAAGATGAGCTCGGCCAGAGCCTTGGCCAGTTCGGTCTTGCCCACACCGGTTGGGCCCAAAAAAATAAACGATCCAATGGGGCGATTGGGATCTTTAAGTCCAGCGCGCCCACGTCGGACTGCTTGAGCCACGGCTTTAACCGCCTCCTCCTGCCCAACAATACGCTCATGCAGCCTTGCCTCGAGTTTGAGCAACTTTTCAACCTCTTCCTCTGCCAATTGTGTCACTGGGATACCCGTCCACTCGGAGAGGATCTTTTCTACATCGGACGAGGTTAGCGTAGGCTGGCCGGTCGACTTGGTCTTTTTCCAGCTTTTCTCCAACTCGACTAGCTCTTTTTTGATCGTAACAATTCTTTTATTGAGTTTGAGTACTTTAGCTCGATTCTTGGCCTTGGAGGCGGCTTCACTCTCTTTTTCGGCACGGCGAATCATGCG
>JAZDNR010000003.1:0-10880 GCA_043799475.1 Parcubacteria group bacterium | reverse complement strand
GTGCGCCAGACACGCCCACTCAATGTGAGTAGTAAAACGGCAAGCCCCGCTGCAAAACCCAGGTAGGCTGAGCGTGAATAGGTAAGGAACAAGCTGGCAGTAAGCAGCGTGGTTATCAGATACAGGGTAGTGCGTTTGCCTCGGGAGAGTTGATCACCCCAATGTTGAACAAGCACATAAAGTATCGGTAGAACGACTAACAACTGATGCCCCAAAAAGTTGGAGTCTAAAAAAGTTGCTGCTAAACGAGGAACGCCCTCAACGGTACTAATATGCAAATAGGGATTAGAAAAAAAAGTGTGTGTCTCGCCGGCATGGTAATAAGCTGCGAGACCAATTATGACTGATAGGACTGTTCCCCCGACCAAGACAATAACAAGCTCGTGGAGGTGTCGCTTGGTGCGTACCGCAAAAGGTAGCAACAACGCAATCAACACAAAAAAAGCGACCGTAAAGGTACGATGCCAACTCTCAATCTGGCCAAATTGGGCAAGCGTTAGTGCTGCCGCAACTACTAAGTAAGTCAATAGCAAACGATTAAGCCGTGGTAGCGGCCAAGGGCGAAGTATGATCCACGGAACCAGCAGGCTCAGTGCGGCCAGAAATGCCAACAGGTGATGTAATTGCAGCCCGGCTATAGTCGTACTTTGTGTCTCTGGCAGAAGACTTAACAGTATTGCCGCAAATAATATCCAGCGCTGTTGTCCGGCACGTATCCAATGAAGCACCAGAAGTGTTGTTAATGCCAATGCAATAATCCCCGCCCAAGGCACACCGCTAAACTCAAGCACAGTCGTGAGTGCTAAGAGCACAAATAAATTTAGCCCAGCACGGAAGTAGCTCATGGATACCATTTAGCCAATATTTGATTGATTTTCTCAAAACGCTTCTGCCAAGAATGTTGCGCCAAAAACGCGTCATCTCGTTGATAGGGTTTGCTGAGAGCTTGGCGTAGAGCGCTTACAAACTCAGCTCTCGAGGCTGTAACCAAAACATGCTTATTAAACTTAAGAACTTCGGGCAAAGCCGTCGACACTACTGGTAAACCAAGTGCCAGATACTCAAAGAGCTTGGTTGGGAAGGTTCCAGAAGTATAGTCGTTAACTAAATATGGAATTAAACCTGCGGCTGCGCCCACTAAGTAGCTATCTTTGTCACAACGATTGACTGGCCCCAACCAATGTACCCGCGGGTGTCTAAAAAGTGGTGGGTTAAAATCCCCCAGCATTACTAAGTGCAAATCTGCGATTTCGGTCACAAGTTTCTTAAGGAGAACTACGTCCAAGGCCGTGTAACCGGAACCTATGTATACGACCTGCGGCTGCGGTATTTGGGCCGCGCGAGGATGAGGCTTAACTGCGCGCTGAAGTAGTTTTTCATCAAATCCCTGTGGCACATAATTTGCCTTATAATGTGTATCAGCGGGCAAATCTAGTAACTCGGCCTCGGCATCGTAAAGTATCGTGTTTGCTCTTCGCGCTAATGCAGCTTGTGATCGCAAGAGCCAAACTGGTGCATCCGGTAGTAAAACAAAACGCATTGCAATGTCATAAACTACGCGTGAGCGTGGATAACGCTCGGTTAGTGCCACGACCGTGTCGGCCGGGTTACAAGCCCAAATAATCGTATTATTGCCATCCACAACACCGCGTTTGCGCAGTTGCCAACTCATCCAATGGGCGTTGAGGGCGTTTAACCATCGGTTATTACGGATCGGAATAAAAGCTAAGCGCAGGTGCTCTAGGTTATGTTTTGCTAGGTCACTAAGCTCGTGGTTATAGGTAAAGTGTTGCTCTGCGCGTAACTTTTTTAGAACAGTTAGTGGACCCATAGAGGTCATGCCAAAGGGGGCAATATATAAAACGCGATTGAATTGCGCTAAGCGGCTGGCCCACTCGTGTTGGCGTTGCCAGTTGCGACCCCAAGCAACCGTCGCTATAAAAACGATGGTCTTTTGTTTAAGCATGAGCAACCCCTCGAAGAACTTCTGCGAGTTGACCAGTTAAGTTGTAGCGCTCATATTCTGTTAGAGCCCCCTGCGCTCGTGGAGCAATTCCGGCACGTACTTGTGCGATAAATTTTTCGAGTTGCTGTGCGATTGCTATAGGCTGGCCGGACGGAGCAATGAGGGCCGCTTTATGTTTACAAAGCAAATCTCGTACATCACTCTCCGGAACCACGGCAAAGATTGGTTTTCGGCTAGCGAGGTACTCAAAAACTTTTTGAGGAATCATGGCTTTGATATTTGTTCCAGCCCGAGGTAGGTAGAGTAAATTAGCCTGAACTTTTTTACGCAAGTTGCTAAGCGTTGCGTGCGGTACATAATTAGAAACCTTTACAAAATCTCGTAAGGCTGGTTGGGTTAATGTGGCAAGACTGCCGCGATCGTAGTCACCAACAAATAAAAATTGAACGTTGCTAAGGACGGCGGGTTTTTTTAGAGCTAATAAACGCAATGCCAGGACTAAATCATCTGGTCGATAAGTCGCATAGAATGAGCCAAAATAACCTATGACGAGATTATTGTTTGATGGTACTAACGTAATAGGCTTGGCGTCAGTCTTAAAATCGGCCGCATCAAAGCCATTGGTAATAATACTCACTTTACTAGGCGCAACACCAAAGTCCTCAATAATACAGCGACGCTGCGAGGGGCTGGTCGCCAGGATATGCGTTGCATCGCGATAACAGAGAGACTCAAAGGCGCGCTGACGACGCGCTAGTAAGGCTGTGCGGGCACAATAGAGTGCATTTGTTGTCCAAAGGTCTCTAAAATCTGCTACCCAGGGTAGACCCAGCTCTCGGGCGACGTGTCGCGCGATAATATGGTTGATATAAGGTGACGCTGTGGAGTAAACAACATCGAGACCTTGCGCATGGGCAGTCTGTAAAGCCGCGCGAATGGCTGGTCGCACCCAACCGGCATGGCGTTCAAAACGTACATATTCAAACAACCGGCCAACCATGCGTCCTGGTTCACGGTATGGCACGCGAATTACCTTATTTGCCGTCTCATAGGTTGTATCGCGCAACTTGTCGGATGAACCACTCGCGCACAAGACAATTGGTTGGATATTATACGACGGTAAATACTTGGCAAACTTGACAGTTCGCTGTACGCCTCCTCCTCCGCGTGGTGGGTACCAGTACGCCACCATGAGAGCTGTAAGGTTCATGGCAAAAGTCTGTGGTAGAGCTTTAAGAGTTGCTGTTGTTCAAGATCCCAACGATAGGTTTTTTGTGAAGCCCTAGAGGCATTTTGGCGATAACGTTGTGCTAGTCTGGGATCCGATAAAATCTTGTTTACCGCATGCGCGATGTCGCGTGGGTCATCGGGATTAAACGTCTCACCATAATCAACTGTTCGCACTAGATCTCGCAACTCTGCCAAATTACTAACTGCCACTGGCAATTCTGCCATCATGTACTCAAAAGGTTTATTAGGGAGAACGTGCCGGTGGCTAAAGCAGTTGGCCTGGAATGGTGCAATGCCGAGATCGGCTGAATGTTGTGTCGGAATAAGTTCGGTAAATGGAATAGCATCCATAAAATGCACACGATTAGCGAGGTCGAGCGCGACACTCTCCTGCAGATTTTTTTTGTAGGGACCATATCCAATAATGACCAGGTGAACTAGCTTCGGTAAAAAAAGCAAGGCGGCAATGGTCTGCTCCAACCCTCGATTGCGTTGAATATTGCCGCTGTAAACGATGATCTTATCTTGCTCAGTCAGGTTAAATTTTTTACGCAAGATTGACTTGTCTGTTCCCCTTTGAAACTCGGGGATGTTACGTACTATGACTGGCGCTGCCACGTCATAGAGCAGACGCAATCCTTGGGCATGCCCGGGACTGGTCATGATAATAGCTGAGGCACGACCGGCATAGCGTTTTTCTTTAGCGCTCCACCACCGTTCAGAGAGACGATCACGTAGGCTGCCCGTGTTGTTTTCGTAGGTGTTTTTATCGGGCCAAAACTCGTGTGAGTCATAGATAAATGGAACATTAAATCTTTGGGCAGCCCGTGCCGTGAGGTCCAGTGCATCACGGTCGTGCGCATGGTAAATGTCGGCGGGTTGTTGTGTGAGGGCCTGCCACCAAGCACGCCGCACCAGACGCGCTCTACGCGACACTGGTAAACGCAGATGCTGCTCAAGTACGCGGCGTACGTGTACACCCTCCCGTTCCTCCTTGCGAGATAATCCCTTGCGGTAGACACACAGTACCGTAACGTCGTAGCCCGTCTTTGTAAGCGCGCTGGCCTCACGAAAAACACGATAGTCAGTGGTGAACTCATTGGCGACCGTCATAACAACGCGTCGCTTATTCAGGGACGTAATCATAGTGCCTTACGTTTATGAGTGGCCATACGGGCAGCGCGTATAAGGTCTCGTAAATCTTCGTTCTCCGGAAGGACCACACGACTAATAGGTACATGTGCCACACGGGAGAACAGAACAACCAGCACAATTGAGGCGATGCTATAAGTTATACTTGAAGCGAGCGACGCTCCATTAATACCTAGCCGTGGCACCAAAACAATATTCAGGGCAACATTAGCTATTAGTGCTAAGCCACTCACGATGCTGTTGGTCACTACCAGTCCCCGACCCGAGAAATCATTCCCTAATATTTTGGCAACTGAAAAAATAAGTACGCCTGGCAGTAGAATAAGTAAGGCGTTTACTGAAGGAATAAAATCGCTGCCAAAAAGTCTAGGCAATAACCAAGGTGCAACAAGTGCGACTAGTGCAGAAGCGAGCGTCATCAGTAAAACCGTCTGTCGACTTACGCGCGCAGTCATGACATTGGCCTGAGCAGTGCTTACATTAGCCACAGCCGGAAATAGCACTGTGCCAAGCGCGCTGGGCACGTACCATAAAACCTCAGCAAAGTTAACTGCTACGCTATACCAACCCACGGCCGTTACTCCTAAAAAATAGCTCACCAGCAAAAGATCCGAGCGATAATTCAAAAATTGCAGAGTATTGGCCAAATATCCCTTTAGCCCATAACGCAGAGTTTCGCTCAAGAGGTGCCGGTTGAACCGCCAACCAGATGGATCCCGTCGGTACACTAAGTAGAGAACCAGCCCTGCTCCCAGTAGTAAGTTGGCGGCGATCGCATAGACAATTACGACAATACTCAGTTCAAAGAGATATAAGCCCGTAAGGATCGCAATAAACTGTACAGTTAGCTGCAAAACGTTAACTAGATTGAAAGCTGCGATACGCTGCCGTGCAAGCAATAAATTGCCAAAATACGTATTAACCAGCATGGCTGGCGCCAAAGCTGCAACCGCCAAGAGATAACCACTTGGAACGCCCGCAAAAAAGCGTTCTCCTGCAATTGGATAAAGTGCTAGGGAGACAACAAACACCACGGTTCCGAGTCCAAGTCCAACCCAGAGCGAATTGGCAGCCAGTTCACTAAGTCGCGCATTGCGCTTGCCAAAAAAATAAACATTAGAGATGTGCAGTCCAGCATTACCAAAAGTGGTTAGCAAGGTTGGCAGCAATAGCACGAGCGAGGCGACTCCTTTACCTTCGGGTCCAAACTCGCGTGCAATAATGATACTTATGAGGAGCCCCACTGCTGCTCCCCACAAGCGGGTTACAAAAACGCCAAAACCTTGACGCAAGATGCTCATAGCAGTGCCTCGTACAGTTGCTTCATACGCAAGACCGATTTTTCCCAGGTGAACCGCTCGGCCACGATTTTTGGGCCCATATAATGCGCGCTCGTTAAGAGCTTAGCGTCCAAGGCGAGTATGGCATCTGCCAATCGCTCCGCGGTCATTGGTTTTAACAGAACACCCGTTATGCCGTGTTGCACGATCTCTGGAAGCCCACCCGTATGCGAGGCAATCACAGGAATACCAAGGCTGGCCGCCTCTACCGCCGTAACTCCAAAGCTCTCTTGTTTGGACGGTAATAGCAAGACATCCCAACGGCGCATCACCTCATCCATACGTTGCTGTGGTACTTCACCTAAAAATTTGACGGCTTTTTGTAGGCCAAGATTGTCAACCAGTTGCATGAGATGCAATTTGGCAGGACCAGCGCCAGCAATTTCTAAACTCAGATTGGGTCTGCAACGTCTAGCGATGGCAATTGCCCTTAACGCCACCGTAAAACCATAGACATCTAGATCTCCAATAAACCGTAAGTTCTTGGCCATTCCAAAAACTCTGGGACAGAGCGGTACATTTGATTTGGTAGAAAATCTCTTTGTGTCTACTCCAAAAGGAATCACAAGATAGTCGCGGCACGGTGACCAACGCTTCGCCGCAGTAACCAACGCTTTACTTGTGGCAGTTACGGCCGTGGACCGCTTGAGCACACGACGATTAAGCAGCCTAAAGAGCCAAGAATGTTCCGGGTATGCCATCACATCGGTGCCCCAAACCGAAACAACTAGCGGTATTTTTTTATGCGCTCTAGCAAGCGCTGTAAGAGCATACCACCCAAAGGGAACTGACTGGTGGGCGTGTAGGATGTCTGGTTTAACTTGATCAATAATATTTGCGAATGCTCGGCTAAACTTAAGACCATTTTTAAATGTCAGCCAAGCCTCCTGACTAATAGAGGCTGAAGAGACCGAGTTCACCCCAGGGGTAGTTATCTTCTCTCGTCCAGTAGGCTTCAACTCGTGATAAGTCACACCTTTGACACGCTCAATTGGTTCAAGCAAAAAACAGGCTACGTGGACCTCGAAAAGATCCGACATACTTTGCAACCATTTTTGGCTGTGAACCGCCTTTGTGGACGTGAAGTACAGTAGCTTCATTATGGCTTAGTAGAGCTAGAAATCTGTTTGACTCTACGGCTAAAGTCGGGCAAAACTCTACAATGTATCGCCAGGGGCGTAAAGCAGCCGCTTTTAGAGTAATGCCTCGGCCGCCAGCTCTGTTTCAATAGAAAGTGCCGCTGTTCCTCCAAAAAGATAGCCGCTGGTTGCGTCATCAATAGTGGCAGCGTGACCAGTAAGGTAATTCTCAATACTAGGAGGAACCACATTTTTTTCCACGAGCAGCATAGGCATACCAACCGGGCTGAGGATTGAAAGTCCGGCCAGTACCCCGCCCGCTAGCGCATCAGGAAAGTTACGCCCGGTGGCCAGAGAAATCGCAAGGGGTGTCGGAAAAAAATAATCAGCGATTTTTTGTGCCGTCTCGTAGCGATCGGCGCCGCCTATTCGAATAGCGATACTCCCCGTACTCGATTCAATAGAACTGAGTACAGCATCTCCCACCGCTGCGGTTCCTCCAAGAATAAAAGGAGACTGCATCGATGGATTAAATGAGCTTTGTTCCACTAGAGGGATCTCGTCATGCCGCACCAGAAGAATAGGCACGCCCGCAAAGGCAGCATAGCTTGAACCAGAAAGAGCATCGGGATACGTATCCCCGCGTGCTATCAAAGTTGTTGGCGTAGTGCCGCCCCGAAGTTTATCCCCCCTCTCTTTGATTAATTGCGCCGTCTCGTAACGATCAGCTCCAGCAAGACGTTCAACAACATATGTGCCAGATAACTCTTCATCGACGGTGCTGCTTATTGCTGCCGGACCACCGATAATCACAACTGTACTGCCTGACGCCAGTACTCGATCTATTTCTGCGCGAACATTCGCATTAAGACTAGTACCAGGAGATGTTAATAGGATGGGAGCATCAAACAATCCCGTCAGACTATTCGCCGTGAGCGCATCGGGGAATGTATCCTGTCTCGCTAATATTACCCCGCCCGCAGAATCATTTGCGGGAAATAATTGCTCGCTTACCTTTATTGCAGTCTCGATGCGATTAGCACCAGCTACGCGGGATAAACTACCGGCCGCATGTGCTTTTGGCGCTTGGCCAGGCACTAGACGCAAAAGTGAAGTGCCGATTGCGACACTAAATAATACTCTCAAGCAAAAGTTTAACATCCTCAGGGATTACGGCGGTTCCACCATACATAAATCCGCCCAGAAGAGATTGGTCATGAAGTATTATGTAATCAATAGTGGCTTGTGGGGTTTCACCACCGCGCACAAGAAGTATGGGTGACTGCCGCGCGGCCGAGTGCCAATTGCCTGCCATGGCATCAGGAAAATTTAGACCAGAGGCTATAGAAACTGAAATCGGATCAGCATAAAAATATTCTGCCACGTTTTGCGCCGTCTCATAGCGATCCGCTCCGGAGATTCGTTCAACGTTACTCTCGTAGGTCTTGATTTGATTGAAGACTGCGTTATTGACAGCGGCATCACCCCCAATAACGTAGACCTTAGAAATAGAATTTTTATAGACCTCCAAAAAGTTTGCCGTGCCAGCCGATAAGTTACTGCGATCTGTTATTAAAATTGGCATCCTCTTGGGATCAATGCTCGAGTCTGCGGCAGGAACACCGGCGGCCAAAGCGTCAGCAAAAACTGATTGTGTGGCGACTACGACTGAATCCGGAGGACCACCCCGTAAAGCATGTTCTTCTTCGGCAATCGACACCGCCGTATCTACTCTGTTAACACCACCCAGGCGTTTAACTTGCCAACACTCCGGATGATAAGTTTTAAGTTCCGCCTCAACGCTTGCGCTTATGGCAGCTGTTTGACCGAGAATGTAGATGTCGGGCTCTGCGTCACAAGTCGTCTCGAGCACCCGCAGGAGTTCGTCTTTGGTGTAGCTGTCAAGTTTGCCAGTAGATGTAAATAAAAGTGGTCCATTAGCTAGTGCTGCCAGTGGCCCACCCGCCAAGCTATCAGGAAAAGCATCCTGTCGCGCAATTAAGACTGCGTCCGCCGATTCAGCGATAGGATAGCCATTCTTACTTATTTCTATGGCAGTGCCAATACGATTATGACCAGCGATTCGCAATATGGCGTCGTCAACAATAAATGGTGAAACACTCGAGGCTATCTGGCTGCCGCTCGTGACTGAGACGCTGTGTTCTCCAAGTGGTGCGGCATCGGTAATATTAATTAAGGCTGTGCAGTTCTTTGTTGTATTGCAGCTAAAACTGTTTATGGTTATACCGGAGCCAAAAGAGATGATTGAACCGTTCGAAAAAGATGTGTTGGCTCCCAAAATTGAGACCGAAAGATCACTCGCACCGCGTGTGCCTGTGCTGGGCTGCATACTTACAACTTGTGGGTTGAACACATTTGCGGCGTTCACCCGGTTTTGACCGAGCGTGCCATTATCGCCAGTAATACAATCGAGACCGCCACATGCCGCGAGGCCAACATTTGCAGCACTAATATCGTCACCAGTATTACGGACTATCTGACGCACCTCATCGGCCGTGAGGCCTGGACTGATTGAACGTACTAGCGCCGCTATCCCCGCGACGTGGGGCGTGGCCTGGCTAGTGCCACTAATAGTATCGTATTTTCCTCCTGCCCCAAGATTAGTTCCACAGGCTGGCGTACCTGGGTTGTCGTAGCAAGTCGAGATAATTGATTGACCGGGTGCGGCCACATCCACCCAATTTTCTGTCGAGTAATTGGAGAACCCCGCTTTTCGATCTTTGTTGGTGGTCGCGGCGACACTCAGTACCGCGTTAAGACCGCTGCCACCGGGGTCGTCATTGCAAACCGGAGAATCACAATCAGACCCAGTAACTAAATTCTCATTGGCGTTGCCAGCCGCTGCCACAAGTACAACTTGGGCTGACTCGGCCGCCAGTATCACACTGTCAAAGGATGTGTCATATAGATCTGAGCCGAAACTCATATTGATGATGTCAGCTCCCTCGTCTATGGCGTAATTCATTGCGGCTACCACGTCGGTAGTTGTCCCGGTACCATCCTCTGTAAGAGCACGCACCGGCATAATGGTTACATCCGGAGCAACACCAGAAATACCTGCCAGGTTTTGAGGAGCGGCAACAATGCCCGCGACATGTGTACCATGTACAGCAAAGTTGTCCGCCGATCCGTCCCCGTTGTCATCTACGCCATTGCAGTCACCCGTGTTGGGTAATGTTATATCAGTCCCACAAGGGCTTGGATCGTCGTCTCGTGGTGCATTAGATCCCGAGCCACCAAAGGCCGAAACAAAATCGTATCCTTTACAGTCACCAATAAATCCGTTGCCATCACCGTCCCCCGAGCCACAGGCTTGACCAGGATTAGCCCAAATGTTAGTTGCAAGATCAACATGACTATGGTCGACCCCGGAGTCGACAACGGCGACGATGGTACTTGCACTGCCCGTACCATCAGTCCAAGCCTCTGGTCCATCAATGTCAGCATCTATGGTTCCGGCGGTTCCACCAACTACTTGTCCGGTATTTCGAAGGGCCCATTGATAACCAAACAATGGCTCGGCTGCAGCACGATAAATGAAGTCTGGGCCTGCGTATTTGACGCCCGATTGTGAGCGCAGTTCGGCAATGGCCTCATCGAGAGTTTGACCGGCGCGCAAATTGCTTGAGAAAAAACTTGGCACGGGGTCATCTGCTTGTGTTAAACGCGCCAGAGCATCAACAGAATGTGCCTCAAGCTGCCCTTGCCCGTCTTGTCCGTTTTGCTGCTCGTCCAACTGAACAATCACTCGCCCGGGGGCAACCTTGCCCTCGGACGCTAGCTTTTCGTAGTACCCCGCGGCCTGCGTTTGCTGTAATTGCGGTGGCCACATAGCCAATAGACTTAAAACGCCCACCCAAGCTATGACCCGATTGAATCGCTTGACCCTCGTCATCGCACTGTATCGTACCACGCCAAACAAGCCGCTACCTGTCAAAAACCTTGACAAAGCTGCTTAGGCGTGCTAGAATGCACTGTTTACGATACCATATGGACTTATATACTTCCCACAATCAGACGCTCCGTAATTGGGGCATTGGTATTTTAACCGTGGTTTTAACCGCGGCAGCCATTATATGTACACCGGCCGTT
>JAZDNR010000079.1:0-9057 GCA_043799475.1 Parcubacteria group bacterium | reverse complement strand
CTATCTAGAAAGAGTGTCTAAAAAATGGGGTACTTGCCAGTACTGCCCGAGAGCGATGAGCCGGGTCTTGGTACCAGCCTTGGGGTTCTTGGCGGCGTATGCGAGGAGCTCGTACGGGCTCGCGATACGCAGGTCCTGCTGGGCCATGTCGTCGCCGATCTCAGCTCGGTTCATAGGCTCGCTGATCTCGTGCTCGACGTATTCGAGCTTGTCGCTCACGGGCTTGTCGGGAGGTGGGTAGTGCGCCTCGGTGATGCCTTCGCAGACCGACCAGAAGTTGCAGGCGACGATGAGGCGGGAGAGGTAGCCGAGCATCCCTAGTGCCGCCTCGACCTGGGCCATAATCCTCGGTTGGTTTGTGACAGCGTTATAGATCCTATACCATCGATCATCCTCTCGACCGTTGAGTCGTTCCAGAATTGTTCCAAGCAAGCGCGTCTCTTTGTTTGTAGCCATTGTGGTTCTCCCCACCAAACGGTAGCGCTTACGGCCAGCTTAGACAGCCAGACGTAGGTTCGTCGTTGGCAAAGAACAAGATCCTAGCTTCTGGCTAGTGCAGCGCCTCGTTATTTCGAGACAGGCTTTTTTACGCCGTCCGAGGCTCACTGTCAAATTTCCGCATTTCCGCACGCCTGCGACCAGGTTACGTGGACGAACGCTCGAGGGGGAGTTCACGGAGTCGCCCGCAGCTTGGTGTCTGACGCAAGTCAGACTGCGGGCGACGAGTGCACAGGCGGTGGCGCACCGCTGGAGTGCGCCAACCGCCGGTCCCCCGAGAGCGGTCGGTCAGGTACCCTTGACGCGAGCGAGCCGACATGTGAGACTTGGACGTCATGAAGGATGTCCACCCAAAGTACTACCCCAACGCCAAGGTTACCTGTGCCTGCGGCAACTCGTTTGTGACTGGCTCGACTGTAGCGGAGATCAAGGTAGAACTCTGTTCTAACTGCCACCCGTTTTTTACCGGAAAGTCTAAATTAGTAGATACGGCTGGTCGCGTGGACCGATTCCGCGCGCGACTTTCGCGTTCATCCAAACTGGCCGAGGAGCGCAAAAAGCGCGTTGCCGACAAACAAGCCAAGGCGACAGCTCAAGCCAAGCTAGCGGCTGCAACGGCAAAAACGACTGGACCAGCCGGAGGCACGCAGAGCGCTAAGTAGAGAGTACTAATCCGTGGTACGCTGGCTCGCGTGGAGCGAGAGTTTGCTGACATTACCAAGCGTTTTGCCCAGATCGATAAGGGGCTGGCTAGCCCCGAGGTTGCCGGTAACCCCGCTAAACTCTCGGTTCTCAGCCGCGAACGGGCGCGACTCGAGCCAATTGTAGAGCGCATTAAGCGGCTGGATTTGCTGCGCCAAGAAAAATCTGATGCGCAAAAAATGTTGGCGGCTGAGCAAGATAACTCGGTCAGAGAGCTCGCCAAAGAAGAACTCGGGGATCTCGAGGCCGAAGAACAGCAGCTCTTGGCCCAACTCGACATAGACCTCCTACCCGTAGACCCATCTGACGAGCGCGATTGCATTATCGAGATTCGTGCCGGGGCTGGTGGTGACGAGGCCGGACTTTTCGGTGCTGACCTTTTGCGCATGTACACGCGTGTGGCGGAGCGTCGCGGTTTTAAAACCACGCTGCTTAGCTCCAACCGCAGCGGAATCGGCGGTTTTAAGGAGGCCGTCCTCGAGGTCAAGGGCAACAAAGCTTTTGGCACGTTTAAGTTCGAGAGCGGCGTGCATCGTGTACAGCGTATCCCCGAGACCGAAAAGTCCGGCCGGATCCATACCTCGACCGCCACTGTCGCGGTTCTCCCGATTGCGGAGGAGGTCGACGTAGAGATTAAACCCCAGGATTTGCAAATCGACGTTTTTAGAGCGGGTGGGCACGGCGGACAGAGCGTCAATACCACCGACTCAGCGGTACGTATTACGCACTTGCCAACCGGACTGGTCGTCTCCATGCAGGATGAACGCTCGCAACTCAAAAACAAAGAAAAGGCCCTGCGCATTTTGCGTACGCGGCTCCTCGATGCTAAACAGCAGGCTGCCGCCGAGGAGCGTGGCCAGATGCGTCGCGTTCAGATTGGTACTGGCGACCGCTCCGAAAAAATCCGCACTTACAATGTCCCCCAGGATCGCGTCACTGACCACCGCATTAAGTTTACCGCGCACGGCGTGCAGCGCCTCCTCGATGGCGCTCTGGAGGAGCTTCTTGCTAAATTAGTCTCGGCTAACCGCGCTCAGCTTAAAAAAATTACTAGCGCTAAGCGACCAAAGGAGAACTTGTGAACATTCAACAGGCACTCGTAACCGGCATGCAGCTCTTGCGAGACTTCAAAGTCCCCTCGGCCGAACTCGATGCCGAGGTGTTGCTAGCGTATGCCCTCTCTAAGGACCGCGCCAAGCTCTACTCTGAGGCCGAGATTCCGCTCACGGCAACCCAACGTAAACATTACCAAGATATGCTGGCCCGGCGTGCCTCGCGTGAGCCCGTCGCCTACCTGGTTGGTCAGCGCGAGTTCTACAACTTAGCGCTACAGATCAATTGCCATGTCTTGGTGCCTCGTCCCGAGACAGAGACTTTAGTAGAACTGGCTCTCGAGCGCATCCGCTCCGCGGGTCTCGAGCGCGTGCGTGTGCTCGATGTGGGTACCGGCTCAGGCGCAATTGCCCTGGCCGTGGCTAAAAATGCACCACAGGCACGTGTTACCGCTGTCGACATCTCCTCGTCAGCACTTGAGATTGCCCGTACTAACGCCAAACGACTCAAGCTGGGACAACGTGTCGGGTTTAAACGCTCAGACCTGCTCTCACAGGTCGAAGGCCGCTACGACCTAATACTAGCAAATCTCCCCTACCTCACGACTCAGCAATTACGCGAACTACCGACTGATATTCGAGAGTTTGAACCCAGCCTGGCCCTCTCCGGTGGACCGGACGGACTGCACATCTATGAAAAACTCCTGCGTCAATTGCGAATTGTTGCTACACCGGCCAGTCGCGTCCTCTGTGAAATCGGCCCCAATCTCAAGAGTGGGTTTGACCACCTGGTGCGCCACCATCTTGGTGCACAGACCCAAGTCCAGTTCCACCCTGATCTGGCCGGACGAGTGCGCGTGGCCGAGTTTGCTATCCTAGAGTAGCTATGTCAGCCATCCCTGTCCCACCGCCGCCCGAGCCACTCACACCTCACGAGCAGGCTTTGATTTTAGTAAAATCCAGACCACCACAACCGACCAAGCTATACTATCTTATTGCGGCCCTCACCTTTATCGGTGGGATCCTAATGGGTTGGATTTATCTCGTCAAAGATGGCACCAAAAATAAGCTCTTTGGATTGCGCGCACTCTTGCTCGGTTTTTTGCTACCGCTAGTCGTTGTGGCCGTGATCCTCGTCATTCAAATTAATCAGCGTGGAGAACAAGCACCGCTACCCCAGCAACCCGGTAAGATTTTGCCAAAATAGAAAATAAGGCGAACTACTTTTTCTCGGGCTTTGCGCTAGTTTTAGCGCTGGCTTTTGCTTTGGCCTCAGGTTTGGCCGTCTTTTGACCTGCGGGGCCACTTACGCCGCCCTCGGCCTTTTCTCCCGCGACTTTCTTTTCTCCCTCAGCGGTAACGGCTGCTTCCTCACCCTCGGCCTCTGGCTTCTTAACGCCCTCAATCGCTTCCACATCCTCCGTGACTGCCTCATCCAGCGCCTTAAGCTCCTCCTCCGAGCGCGGTGGCGATACTGTTGCGATGGAGAACTCTTTACCTACTACAAGCACCGACACACCAGCCGGAACTTTAAGATCGGCCAGTTTAATAGTAGCGTTTAGTTCCGCCAGTTTAGACAAGTCAACTTCTATCTCGTGCGGCAAGTCTGCTGGCAATGCCTCAACCTCGAGTTTGTCGGTTGCTTTGACCAAAATACCACCAAAATCCTTAACCGCTCGTGAGGTACCAATAAACTTAAGGGGAACTTCGGTTTTAATTTTTTCGTCCATGCGTACCTGGTAAAGGTCAGCGTGAATCACTTCACCGCTCACCGGATCGTGTTGCACATCGTGAATCACGACGTTTTTCTTGGTTCCGTCCACATCGAGCTCAACAATGGTCGAGCTCCCCGCCTTTGCAAATACACCCTCAAAAACTTTACGAGACACCTCAAGCGACTGCGTTTTGATCCCGTGCCCATAAGTCACTATCGGCATAACTCCGCGCCGACGCAGCTCCCGAACTTTATGTCCCGTGTGAGTACGCGCTTTAGCCTTAAGCGAGATGTTTGCCATGATTAACCATATTCTTAAATGATCCTTTAAAGTTTGCTAGTTCTTGGTAAGCCTGTAACACATCCTCGTGCGAAATTGCATTGCCTCGACGGAGCCGCTTAGTGTCGGCAGCAGTTAAGTCCGTCACCATCCCAAATGAGCTCAGTCCCAGTTTTGAGGCCGCCACAACTGCGAGTAACGAGGAGTGACAACTCGGACAGGTTAAATGAAACAAAATCCCCTGTCGACTCTCATCCAAGATCTCTGCATTGTTGGACTTAAACTCAGCGCTACAGAGCGGACAGCGACTGGAGAGTTGCATGCTCTGCCCATTTCCCTCGGTTGCCTTTGCCATGAGAACAGTCTTCGCAAACTAAAATAATCTTCCCGATCTGTCAAGAGCTTGCGTTTAAGAATCACTCAAAGCGCTGCTTTTTGTGCCGCAGATGGATCGAGAGCAGGATCCCCACCAGCAGCAGGGAGAACATAATTGACGATCCTCCGTACGACACAAAAGGCAAAGTGACGCCGGTTACCGGCAGTACCCCAAGATTTGACCCAAGGTTGACGACTGTTTGGATGACAAACAATATGCCGATCCCAAGCGCTGTAAAAAGCCCAAAGTTGTCTTGGGCCTTTTGACTAATCCTAAAGATGCGCAAGTAAAAGGCCGCAAAAACCGCCAACAAAAAGGCCGCGCCAACAAATCCGAGCTCCTCAGCAATAACCGCAAAGATAAAATCCGTGTGTTTTTCGGGCAAAAAATTGAGCTGTGACTGTGTACCTTGGCCAAAGCCACGACCGTTCACCCCGCCAGACCCAATGGCAATGTAGGATTGGCAGACGTTATAGCCCGAGAGCGACTGACAGTTCTCCAGGGGCGCCAAAAAGGTAGTAATGCGCTCCTTTTGGTAACCCGCTAGTAAAAAGTTCCAGGCCACCAAGGCAACCAATACCGCGGCCGTTAAAAAAACCAGCGCTTGCCAACGTTTGAGACCCACGGTCAAAACCATACCAACCCAGATGCCAACGATTACGAGGGCCGATCCTAGGTCCGGTTCTACCAGAACTAAGACCGCCGGCAGCAACATGTAGACAAACGAGATCAAGATATGTTTAAAGAGCGAAAGCTCCTCGCGGTTATCCGAGAAATACTTGGCCAGCACAACGATGACTACCAATTTGGCAAACTCCGAGGGCTGAAAATTAAAAAATCCCAGATCAAACCAGGCCTGTGTTCCGCGCACTTCTGTTCCCAAAAAAAGGACTGCCACTAAGAGAACAAGTGCGACAACGTAGAATGAGCGCGCCCATTGTTTAAAAATGTGATAGTCCACGCGGGTAGCGGCGATCAGCAAAACCAGCCCCGCCGCCACTGCGATACCTTGGCGCAACAGTAGGTCACGTTGCGTCCCAAGCGACAGTGAGGCCGAATATACAAAGCTAAAGCCAACTGCCACTAATATGGTGACAAGCCCGATGCTGAGCCAGTCATAGCGGCGCAAGGCCGACAAAATCATACGGTAAGTTGTAAACTAATCGGGTAACGTCGGCGTGAACTGCTGAAAGCGCTGTCCGCGTACTACTTGCGTGGCTTCAAAGGTATCGTTGTCAAACACGTCCACGTCAGTTAGGTACTCGATCCCGCCACTCGTCACGCCAGGCAGCTCCTGCGGGAAGGTCACTATAAAATCACGCCCTTCCCCTGGCGTCAACGAGTCGACCTCGCTGCGGTTAAGACCGATTACCTTGCCCGAGCGGTCTTTAAGTACAATCATGATCTGCACATCGGTAAAGGTAAATGTGGTCTTATTGGTCACGGTCCCCTTAAGCCGGGAGAACACACCAGGTTCCTCGACCTCTTGATAACTCACGGTCGTAGTATCAAACCTAGAGGGCTGGTAGTTTTGTACCTTAACCCACTCAGCATAGGTGATAGAAAGCTCAGCACGTGCCGGCTTGGTAACCGCTAAGAGATTGAAGGTTGCGAGATAGCGCTGTTCTCCCGGAAGCAAAAAACTGCTGGTCTCGAGAGCCGAGTTGATGACCTTAGCGTTAGCGTCAAGCAGCGCAATCGAATATTCCAGCGGTGAGATGCCCCAGTCTGTGTTGGGATTTTCTATTAAAAAGGCCACGTCATAGCGATCTTGGCCGCCGGCAATAATGTGCGTCTCAAGGGTCTTGAGCTCAGTAGTGGGTGGACGCTCCTCGCACCCGTTAGGCACACCGTCTTTGTCGTCATCTTGCTCATCATCGTAGCCGGGGCAGACATCCTCGGTATTAGGCACACCGTCTTTGTCGTCATCACGCCCAGGAATATTGCGTACGATAACCAGAGCCACGCTAGCCAGGATCAAAAATACAATGCCAGCGATCGTTAAAAAAAAGATGGCGCGGATCTTGCCCTCGTTTTCGACCATAAAGCGCCGACGTTTAAACTCCTTTTCTATTTCGGGATGTTCAACAAAACCCGTCGCAAAGGCCCGCTCGCGCCGGCGCGCGCGCTCCTCAGCAGCTCGCTGGGCCGCTGTCGATTTTTTGGACGCGCCGTCCTTTTTTTTGCCTAGTAAACCAAAGAGGGCCATAGCTCCTTTTAGTGACTCAACTGTAACACAAAAGGGGTGTAGGATACTTGGATCCATGTCTTCTCCTGAGTTCTCCCATCTACACGTCCACTCGCACTATTCCCTGCTGGACGGGCTGGGCAAGGTAGACGAACTTTTTGAGGCTACCAAACAGCAAGGTATGAATTCGATTGCTTTGACCGATCATGGCGTACTGTACGGCGCAGTCGAGTGGTTTCAGCGTGCTAATGAACATGGGGTTAAACCGATTATTGGGCTTGAAGGCTACATCGCGCCTAATCGTCTCGACCAAAAACGCTCTCACGTCGATACGCGCCCATACCACGTGACGCTAATCGCCAAAAACCAAATCGGCTACCGCAATCTCATTAAGCTCGTCACTATCGCGCACCTTGAGGGCTACTATTACAAGGCGCGTTTTGACTATGAGACACTCGCTAAGCATGCCGAGGGCCTGATCTGTCTCTCGGGTTGCCTGATCGCCCACATTCCGCGTGAGATTCTCTCGGGCAACAAAGACAAGGCGGTCGAGCTCATCCGACGCTATCAACAAATCTTTGGGCGCGATAACTTTTATCTCGAAGTACAGCACCATCCTACTCTGCAAAATCAGCAGGTGGTGAACCAAGCTGTCACTGAGTTCTCCCGTGATCTCAAAATACCACTGGTAGCCACCAACGATGTGCACTTTGTGCGCAAGGAGGACGAGCCCTATCACGACATTTTGCTTTGCGTGCAAACTGGCAAAAAAATCCACGAAAAAAATCGTATGAGCTACTTGGGCCTTGAGGCCTGGCTTAAATCGCCCCAAGAGATGGCCGCGGCGTTCCCTAATCTGCCTGAGGCGCTCGCCAATACGCAGCGCATCGCCGGGCAATGCACCTTTGAGATCGAGCTAGGCAAGGTACACATACCGCGCTTTAATGTGCCGACCAGTGAAACACCCGAGCAGTACCTGCGTAAGCAGACCGAGGCAGGTGTCCCGCAGCGCTACGGCGTAGCCTGGGAGCAAGCTAGCAAAGAGATTCGCGAGCGGGTAGATTACGAGCTCTCTATTATCGAAAAGACCGGGTTTGCCAGCTACTTTTTGATCGTGCAGGACTTTATTCTGTGGGCCAAGCAAAAAGGCATTGTGGTAGGACCAGGACGCGGCAGTGCCGCCGGGTCAATTGTGAGTTACTTACTACGTATCACGGATGTTGACCCCCTGCGCTGGGGTCTCCTCTTTGAGCGTTTTTTGAACCCCGCCCGTATTTCGCCGCCTGATATTGATACCGATTTTGATGACGCGCGCCGGGGGGAGGTGCTGGAGTACGTCTCGCAAAAGTACGGACGCGATCGCGTCGCTCAGATCATCACCTTTGGTACTATCAAGGCGCGCGCCGCCATCCGCGATACCGGCCGAGTTCTCGATATACCTTACTCAACTTGCGACCGTATCGCTAAGATGATTCCACCGACCTTTGATCTCAAAACCGCTCTCTTGCAAGTGGGTGAACTGGCGGCTCTGCACAAATCAGATCCTCAGGCGCGACAGTTGATTAACTCAGCCCATAAACTCGAGGGCGTGGTACGTCACGCCTCTACGCATGCCTGTGGAGTGGTGATTAGCGATGTTCCCCTGGTGGAGATTTGTCCGACCCAGTTTTCGACACGGGGAGGAGATGCGGCTCAAAACATTACCACTCAATATTCGTTACACCCGGTTGAGGACATGGGCATGCTCAAAATGGATTTTTTGGGATTGTCCAACCTGACCATTATTCAGCACACCCTCGACCTCATTAAAAAACGTTATAAAAAAACGGTTGATATTGGCAACCTGCCGCTCGACGACAAAAAAACTTTTGAATTGTTCCAGGCCGCGCACACCACGGGAGTTTTTCAGCTGGAGTCCAGCGGCATGAAACGTTATCTCAAAGAGTTGCATCCCACCACACTGGAAGACATTGTGGCCATGGTGGCCCTTTATCGCCCGGGTCCCATGGAGTTCATCCCGCTCTATATCGAGCGCAAAAACAAAGGTCTAGAGCCCTTATACCTGCACCCCAAGCTCAAACCGATTCTAAAGTCGACTTACGGAGTGGCGATCTACCAGGAGCAAGTCATGCGGATTGTACGAGATCTGGCGGGGTTCTCCCTGGGAGAGGCCGATCTCTTACGTAAGGCCGTTGGCAAAAAGATTAAAAAATTACTAGGTGAACAGCGCGAAAAATTCATCCAGGG
>JAZDNR010000075.1:0-5797 GCA_043799475.1 Parcubacteria group bacterium | reverse complement strand
ATGCGCTATCACTATCGTGAAGATGCTAAGCAGTTAACCATTAGCTTTGAAGATCCTACTGAACAGTTTAAAAATAGCGCTGCGGTCCAAGTAGTGATTTCGACTCAGGCAGAGAGTAGCGCTGGCGGCGAGCTAGCCGAGACCTTCTCCCTTGAATTTAGCATCTCCCAATGAAACAAAGTCGCGTCAACCTATGGATCGGGTTCACCATTGGGCTGCTAGCGGCGCTTTTGCTGGCTGCACTAGCAATTTTGTTTGTACCGCGTCTCCGGCCAATTGTGGGGATCGACAGTAATAAAGTAATCAACCAGTCCAATACCGTAAATACGCTTAATGAGACTTCCAATGAGCCCGCCACTCGCAATGAGCCGGTTCGTCTCGAGAGTGAGAACATTTATGTCAGCAGTCCCGCACCTTATGCCCGGATCTCCAATCCAGTTGAGGTAGCTGGAGGAGCACGTGTATTTGAGAACACCGTTAGTGTCCGGCTGCGTGATGGAGACGGCAGCGTATTGGCTGAGTCATTTGCTACGGCCGACTCTCCTGATGTGGGTTTATTTGGTCCTTTTGAACTCAATCTGAGCTATCGCAAGCCCAGCTTTGCAACTGGGAAACTCGAGTTTTTTCAACAGTCCGCCAAAGACGGCAGCGAACAAGACCTCGTCACAATCCCAGTCGAGTTTGGGACCGACTAGCCGGCTAGACTACCCGCTCGACCTCCTCGAGCGTAGTGATGTGATCGATGGCCTTTAGCACGCCATCTTGCTTCATTAGCAGCATGCCTTGGGCCACGGCGGTCTCGCGGATCTCAGCAGTGCTGGCCGCTCCGAGTATCAATTTTTCCATGGCGTCATCAATGCGGAACACTTCAAACACACCGGTTCGCCCTTTGTAACCCAAAAAGTTGCAGACCTTGCAGCCCTTAGGGATGGCCAAGGTATATTTTTGAGGCAGACGCGCCAGCAGTTTGGGTCCGAGCACCGACGCAATGTATTGTCGCTCAGTATCAGTGGGAGCATGTTCGCTAAGACAAGCCGTGCAGACCTTGCGGATTAGCCGCTGCGCAATGACGGCATTAATGGCCGGGGCTAACACAAAAGGCCGCACTCCCATGTCAATCAAACGCGGTAAGGCACCCGCCGCATCGTTAGTGTGTAGCGTGGAGAACACAATGTGCCCGGTCAATGCGGCCGATACGGCCGTCTCGGCCGTCTCGAGATCACGAATCTCTCCGATCAAAAGTACATCCGGGTCCTGACGTAAAATTGAGTGCAAACCGCGCGCAAAGGAGTAACCCTTGGTCTCATCAACCTGGGTTTGCTCTAGGCCCGAGATACGATACTCGATCGGGTCCTCCAGTGTAATAATTTTGACCTCAGGAGAGTTAAGTTGATTTACAAAAGAGTACAAGGTAGTGGTTTTACCCGAGCCGGTCGGGCCCGTGGTCAGAATCATACCGTTAGGTTTTTTGAGTTCCGCCGCGATGATTTTGGCAGACGTATCGCGCAATCCTAGATCGGCCACTTTGAGCAACACTGCCCCCACTCCCAAAAGACGCATAACAACAGCTTCTCCATATTGCGAGGGCAGGATCGAGACACGCACATCAATCGGGCGCTCCTTAGTTGTAATGGTGAACCGTCCATCTTGAGCAACTTGAGTGACATTGAGTTTAAGTTTGGAAAGAAGTTTAATGCGATTGACCAGTTGCTTATGCACGCCGAGCGGCAACTTAGCCGCGTCGTGCAAAAGTCCGTCGAGACGGTAGCGCACGCGTAGTTCACCCGCAGTCGGCTCGAGGTGAATATCAGTCGACTCAAGTTGCAGCGCCGCCGCGACCAGTATGTCGATCATCTCGGTAACTGTGGCGCTGCTAGCCCGCTCTTGAATCTCGCGCAAACTCTTGACCGAACTTCTAAAACGCGCTAAGTCCTCTTCACTAATGCTGACCTGCGTGGTGGCCGGCTCTTTTTGGACGATCAGATTAGCGTAAAAGTCTAAAATGTGTTTGAGACTTGAGGGCGAGACGTAGTAACTTTTTACGCGATAGCCTTGCTTAGTGAGCGCCCCAATAATTTTTTTGAACCCCGGGTTTTGTGGGTTGGTAGTTGCAATTCGTACTTGTTTATCGGCCACGATGAACGGCGCCGTCTCGGCCTTAATGGCTTGATCGCGCTCTACCAATTTAAGCGCGGCCAGCTCGACTGGGAAGCCAAAAAGATTGATGTAAGGCAACCCCACGCCTTGCGAGGCAATCTGTGCTTGAGTCTCTTCGAAACGTCGGTCGGTCGTACCAATCTTAAGTCCTGCGGTACTCCCCGCGCTTGCCAGCGTGGGCCGTTTACGCTTACCCGCGACGAATTGTTGCCGCAGCAGTTCCTCGCTCGGCGTGGCGCGCGCACTGCGCTGCCGGGACGGATGTTCGTCTGGGGGTGGAGTTCCTTTGGGCATATTCGCTAGCGCCAGTATAGCCTGGGCGAGTGATTTGTTCACCTAGCTGACGGACTAAGGCATAGACCTGTTGAGGTGGGCTGGTTACGCGAACATGGACCACGTGATCGGTGCTCTCAAGCACGGTCGACTGCATGCGCCGATTGAGTTGGTCGTAAGCCCGTTTAGCAAATACGCCCTTAGGTGCTGCTAGGAGAACTCCACTTGCGCGACCTTGCTCCAGTTCATAGACCACCGTAATAAGTTCTGCTCGGGCTGTGTTTGCAAGTACCTCGCGCACCACTTGGGCCAAGACCTGAGGTTGCGTAGCGGTCTCAGTAAAATCACGGGCAGTGAGGAGAACCGACCAGGCCCGCTCGAGTGGGTCGGCCACTAGGCCCGCCAGGAGTCGGCCCCAGAGTTTGAGGGTGGGGAGCGGCTTGGTTTTATAAAGGTTACGAATCACACTATACCGATCGGCCCCGTGCTCGAGCAGTGTTGCCGCTAGTTCAAACTCGCGGGGGCTGGTCATCTCGCGCTGAAAACTGGCAGTCCGGGCGAGCACACCCGCTAAGAGTGTAGTGGCGACGGGTTTAGTGAGAGCTCCGGGTAACTTTGTTACTAAGTCATACACAAGAACGCTGCAAGCGCGTGCACCAAAGTCGCTCAAGTTTACGGTTGCGAAGTTCTCCTGGTCTACGTGGTAATCAATCGCGATAGTGGGTCGTAGATAAAATAACTCTGCTTGGCCAGAGAAGCGTGGGCCTAACTCTTGTAAACGCCGCGCCCCGATAATTACCAGGATGTCGCTGCTCATGTTCGAGTGACTATGTAACTTAACACTACTGGGTGCGATACTGCCGCGCTGCGGTGTGACGTGGATGAGCAGCCGCCCGCTTTGTCGCTCGTACGAAACACTCTGGATGGGTACCCTGTCGCTTGGAATTTCGACGGTGAGCTCATGCGCTTGGTCGCCGGAGTGACTGACGTGTCGGTAGGTTTCTAAAAAGGCTAAGGGGTGCCGGTTTTTTTGGTCGGTCTCTGCTAGTAAAACACTTAGGTATACTCCGCGGACACTCAGTACTTCGGCCAAAGCGAGTGAGGCGGCAACGGCATCAAGGTCATCATCGGCACAGGGCAGCACAGCTACGCGTTTAGCGTTTTGCAATAGTTTAAGTGCGGTAGCTGCGGTAGCGTTGGCGATAGGCATAAGACCGTAAAACGTAGCCTGCGATTTGCAACCCGTCAAGGCTAGCTGGGGTTGGCCGATTTCTGCTACAGTTCACACATGCAATATGTGCAAGCAGTGGTGTTGGGAGCGGTCCAGGGACTTACGGAATTTATCCCAATATCGAGCGACGGGCATCTTTTTATTTTGCGAGAACTGATGCGCTGGCCCGATCAGGGACTGCTATTTGATGCCGTATTGCACTTTGGAACACTCGCAGCAATTATTATTGTGCTGTGGCGCGAGGTGCGTGATCTATTTATCGGAGCTTGGCAGGTTATACGTCAGCGCTCTCTCACTCGTACTCCGCAACAGCGCCTCTTAGTCGCCGTGGTGATTGCAACGCTACCAGCGGCCCTAGCGGGCTATTTTTTAGAAGATCTCTTTACGGACGTTTACCGCAACACACTCTCGGTGGGCTTGTGGTTTGCTGCCACGGGTGCCTTTTATTTTTTTACCGAGCAAATTATCACGACGCGCCACACCCGCAAAACCCACCAGGGAGAACAGAAACTTAGGCCAACTTTTTTTCGCGCACTTTTAATCGGTCTAGCGCAAGTGATGGCGCTGCTGCCCGGAGTCTCACGCTCGGGAACTACTATCGCCACGGGTACTTTACTGGGACTCTCGCGCGAGGCAGCCGCGCGGTTCTCCTTTGTTATCGCGGCACCAATTGTGGCAGGAGCCTCAGCACTTAGCTTAGTCGATCTAATCCGTGAGGGCGGGAGTAACAGCGCAGAAGTGTCCTGGGGTCCACTTGTGCTAGGGACCGTTGCTGCACTTATAGTTGGTGTCTTGGCACTTAAGTCGTTGCTGCGTTTTGTTAAGCGACGCAGCCTGCGTGTTTTTGGAGCGTATTTATTGACGCTGGGAGCAATAGTGATCGCCTTGCGCGTGATGGGAATCTGGTAGAGACTGATCAGTCGCATGCGCATTAAACTCTCGAACCAACAACAAACCCAAAAGTTGGGTCGCTGGCTGGCCACAAAACTCGCGGGTGGCCAAGTTGTGAGTCTCGAGGGCCCACTCGGGGCCGGCAAGACTACCCTGCTGCAGGGTATTGCCAAGGGACTTGGCCTTAAGGTGCAGCTCACTAGCCCAACCTTTATTTTGTTTAGAAATCTCACTCTGCCACGTCCCGCGGGAGTGCGGCGCTCTATTAAGTATCTAGTACAGGCCGATGCTTACCGTATTAAAAATCCGGGTGAACTCGTCGCCACCGGGTTCCCCGAGTTTGTGGGTCAGCCCCAAACGCTTGTCGTAGTCGAGTGGGGCGATCGTGTACTCAGACTTTTGCCAAAAGATACATTGCGCATCAAACTCTCCTGTAGGCGTGATGGCCGCAGCGTAATTTTACCTAAGATCTACCAAAATGAGATCAACCAACATGCCCGCTAAGACAAAGCCGCGTCTAGTTATTTTTGACGGCAACTCAATTGTGCATCGTGCTTACCACGCCTTGCCGCCCACCCTTACCACCCGGGACGGTAAGCTCGTCAATGCCGTGTTTGGGTTCACCTCAATACTGCTCAAGGCTATTGCTGATCTCAAACCGCACTATGTGGTAGTGGCCTGGGACTATCCTGCGCCGACCTTTAGGCACAAACAGTATGCCGAGTACAAGGCCACGCGCCAAAAAGCTGATCCTGAGCTGTATGAACAAATTCCGCTGGTAAAACAAGTCGTGCAGGCGATGAATATTCCGCTGCTCGAGCGTAAAGGTTTTGAGGCGGACGATATTTTGGGGACACTCGCGGCGCAAGCGGGCAAGTTTAAAGAGCTAGAAACAATCTTGGTTACGGGCGACAAAGACGTACTGCAGTTGATCAGTGCGACGGTCTCGGTGCTGGCCATGCGGATCGGCATCAGCGACGTGGTGCGATACGATCAAGCCGAAGTCAAAAAAAAGTTTGGACTAGTGCCGGGCCAACTTATTGAGTTTAAGGCACTGCGCGGCGATCCCTCGGATAATATTCCGGGGGTTGCAGGTGTTGGAGAGGTGACGGCGACTAAACTGATCCAAGCTTTTGGTTCAATTGAGGCGCTTTATCAGGCACTGCACCAGGCCAAGGCTTCCGGATTGTCTGAGATTAAAAAAGGGAACCTTAAGGTTGGGGGTAAACTTTTTGAACGACTACT
>JAZDNR010000065.1:0-8796 GCA_043799475.1 Parcubacteria group bacterium | reverse complement strand
TGTAGTTCGCTATGAAGAACTTCCTGAGTCTGAGCAGCTCTCGCAGGTTCCTAGTCTACGGCGTTACCACAACCTTGGAGTACTCACCCGCATGTTATTGGACGAACCAGCTTTTTTTGTCTTGCCAGTGCGCGCCTTTGTGGAACGCCTGCCGGCCGTCGAGCGCTTTAAAGAAATGATTGTGCAGGTACGGATCGGCGACAGGATCAGCCAGTCCAAGTTATTGCACGATCTTGAGGAGATCGGGTACGAGCCATCCGACAGCGCCACGACTCCTGGTACTTTTGCCCGTCGGGGTGAGTTAGTTGAGGTGTTCTCCCCACAAGAGGTAGAACCGCTCCGTATAAGTTTTGTGGGATCAACTGTCGAAACAATAAATCACTTTGCGATTGAGACAAAAAAAGTGACGACTACCGCCAAGGAGTTGCGCGCGATCCCGCTCAAAATGCTGATGAGTCAGGGACGCGCTAGCAAATACCTGGGTGACCCGGCGGGCTGGTCTGTTGTGCTGGATGACCCCGATGATCTCAAAACCTCCATCGATCCTTTGGGGCTAAAAAACGAGCCAGAGTGGCGGGCGCTTAACAAAGTGCTCAGTCCGGCTACAACCATTGTTTACCATGCTTTTTTGGAAGAAAAAACGGCCGACACGCACCTTTTTAGTTTTTCGATTCCCCCGCTCTTTAGGGGGCACTTACCAAGCCTGCGCGAGGAGATCAAACAATTTCATCGTAAAAAATATCGGATTTTGATTTTGACTCAAGATATTACTAAGGTGCGGGCCTCGCTGGATAGTTCTGTCAAATACGTCGACTTTGATGAGGTGCGTGGCAGTTTGCGGGAGAACCTGGCTGGGTTTCGGGATAGTACAGGCAAGCTGCTAGTACTGACCGATCGAGAAATCTATGGGCCAGAGGTGGTGCAACCCCCCAAGGTTCACCGGGCCAAACGCTTTGATCAGGCTTTTGTGGCTGATCTCGAGCCGGGACATTATGTGGTGCACGTCGATCATGGCATTGGTCGGTTTTTGGGTATGGTGCGTAATATTCTGCAGGGCGTTGAAAAAGAATATTTTGTTATGCAATACGCTGAGGGCGATCGCCTGTATGTGCCAGTTGAGGCCGCCGAAAAACTTTCGCGCTATATTGGTGCCGCTAACCCCGTTATTCATCGTTTGTCAGAGACTTCCTGGCTTGCAATTAAAGCACAACTTAAGGAGTCGACCGAGAAGCTGGCCAAGGAATTGTTGCAACTTTACGCTGAGCGGCAAGTGCGGGCCGGCACTCAGTTTATGCCCGAACAAAGCGTAGAGCGCGAGTTTGCCAAAACTTTTCCATACGAGGAGACGCCTGACCAGCTGCGGGCTTGGCACGAGATTGAGCTCGACATGCAACGAGCCCGAGCGATGGATCGTTTGCTGGTTGGCGACGTAGGTTTTGGTAAGACTGAGGTCGCAATGCGCGCGCTCTTTAAAGCGGCCGTCAATGGCAAACAGGCGGCTCTCTTAGCACCAACAACGATTTTGGCCGATCAACATTACAAAAACATTAGCAAGCGCTTTGCTAAGTTCCCTTTTTCGGTTGGGGTGCTCTCGCGCTTCCAGAGTGCTAAAGAACAACGTAAGACTGTGGCTAAGCTCAGGGCTGGCACGATCGACGTCGTGATCGGAACACACCGCTTGCTTTCAAAGGATATAGCTTTTAAGGACCTCGGATTGATTGTTGTCGACGAAGAACAGCGTTTTGGCGTAGAGCATAAAGAGCGACTCAAAAAAATTCGCAGCAACGTGCACGTCTTGTCGCTCTCCGCTACACCTATCCCCCGAACTTTGCAGTTCTCCCTCTCGGGTATCCGAGATATTTCGACCATCGAAACGCCCCCACCCGGCCGCTATCCAATTGAGACAAAGGTAGCTGTATTTGATGATCGAGAAATCAAGACGGCGATTGAGTTTGAGTTGAAGCGTGGTGGTCAAGTTTATATTTTACACAATCGCATTGAGACCATCGGAACCTTTGCCAAAATGATTGCCAGCCTGGTGCCTAAGGCGCGCGTGCGGATTGGGCACGGGCAACTGCATGAGAGCGAGCTCGCCGCGGTCATGGATGATTTTTATGCCAAAAAGTACGACGTACTAGTGGCCTCAACCATTATTGAGAACGGTCTGGATATTCCATCGGTCAACACGATTATTGTCGATCAGTCCACTAACTTTGGTCTGGCTCAGCTCTATCAATTACGCGGGCGCATTGGTCGCAGCAATCAGCGGGCCTACGCTTACCTCTTTTACAACCGGCAGGATCTAAAAGGGCCAGCTCGGTCGCGCTTACTTGCGCTGCTCGAGGCGACTGAGTTGGGATCAGGTTTTCAGATTGCCTTACGTGATTTGGAGTTGCGTGGTGCCGGTAATCTTCTTGGGGGAGAACAATCCGGACAGATTAAATCAGTTGGACTCAACATGTACCTGCGCTTGCTACACCGAGCCGTGCAGGAGCTTAAGACGGGAGTTAAAGAGACGCCGATACTCGACGTGACGGTCGATGTTCCCCTGCCAGCCTACTTCCCTGTTACCTTTGTGCCGGATGAACGCGAGCGCTTGTCCTTGTACCAGTATTTGGCGAGCGTGACGGATCCCAAAAAACTTGAACAGGAAAAGGCACAGCTTGGCAAGGATCACGGTAAGCTACCGATCCAGGCCCAGAACTTTTTTAAGTTGCTGCACTGGAAGTTACTCGCCGCTAAAGCACACGTACTCTCAATGACCACCAGTGGCGTACGCTCCGGCAATATAGAAGAGGGTTTGCTCAACTTGGAATTTGTAAGTGAGCCGCCTTACGGACGCATCAATCGCGTCTTGACCATGGTGAGTCCCGCTTGGCAGCTTAAAGATAATTTTTTGAAGATTGCCTTTGGGACGCTTGGTAAAGAGTGGCCCAGCAAGCTTGAGCAGACGGTGCGGATATTATCCGAACCGCTCCCAGACGAACAAGAAACGCAGAAAACAAAGTAGCTGTTTGCCTGCCGACTGCTTTTTTAGTTTTAGATAAGCGGTTTTTTATTTTTTATTAAGGGAGGCGTGATATGACGAGTGTATGCATTCTCAAGATGTTCAACCAGAAGAAAGCAGGGCCTGGCTAGCTTGGTCGTGGTGTGGGCTCGGGCCAGCTTCATTTGCGTTGCTGGAGAATACTTATGGATCGCTAGCAAAAGCTTGGGAACAACGTTTAAAAGCATTACAAAAGGTTCGTCTGACGCGCGACAAAATAGGCGACGTACGGGCACGGTTGATGGCGTTTGACTCAGTCACAGTAGTCAAAGAACTCAAGAGACTGCGACTGACCCCGATTTGTCGATTTGAGCCAATCTACCCCTCAGTTTTACGGCAGCTTAGCGATCCACCGCCTGTACTATATGTGAGAGGGAACAGCGAAATATTAGCTCGGCCGGCAGTGGCGATTGTCGGATCACGTAATGCGAGCGAATACGGAAAACAGCAAACTAGCCGTTTCGCGGGACAGCTTTCGCGAGCGGGCGTTGTGGTCGTGTCCGGACTGGCCTACGGAGTTGATGCTCACGCTCACGAAGCCACGCTGGGGGCCGCCCCGAGCATTGCCGTTGTGGCCGGCGGACTAGGCATCCGGCTCATGTCCTGGCAGGTTGCGCTTGCCGATAAACTAATTGCCAACGGTGGAGCGATGGTATCTGAGTTCCCGCCAGACATCCCACCACTCAAGTACCACTTTCCCCTGCGTAATCGCATAATCGCAGCACTAGCTAAGATCACTCTAGTCACTGAGGCCCGGGGAACCAGCGGCGCTCTCATCACTGCCTTACGAGCGCTCGAACTTGGTCACTCGGTCATGGCTGTTCCGAGCGATTTAGGTCGAGCCAGCGCCGAAGGTTCTAATCGGCTGCTGCGAGATGGGGCGGGTGTGGCGTTAAGCCCTCAAGAAGTTCTGGAAGAGCTGGCCAGGCAACTACCTCAGGATCAGGCCACACGGCTGCTGCGGGGCTCATCCGGCGCGGGTTCTCCTCTACTACAATTACTTAAAAAACCTCGCACACTCGAGCAACTCGTGGCCGCCTTGGGTATCAGGCAGGGCCCACTCATGTTGCAACTTACCGAGCTCGAATTGGATGGCAAAATCGGGCGCACTATTGACGGTTTATTTGTCGCCATCACCAAGCCTTGAGCTAGTCACAAGTTGACAGAAAAAAACCTTCCGACTATGTTCAGCACCATTGTGTCTTCACTTGTCATCGTTGAGTCTCCCACAAAAGCAAAAACCATTGGACGATTTTTGGGCAAGACTTATACCGTCAAGTCATCCTTTGGTCACGTGCGTGACCTACCCAGGAGCAAGATGGGTATTGACATTGAGCACCAGTTTGAACCCGAATATGTCATCCCACTCAAGGCCAAAAAAATCATCACAGACCTTAAGGCCTGGGCTAAAAAAGCCGAGACTGTGTATCTCGCAACTGATGAAGACCGTGAGGGAGAAGCCATCGGCTGGCACCTGGTCTCAGCGTTGAAGCTGCCCAAAGGAAAAACCAAGCGCATTGTTTTTCATGAAATTACCAAGGATGCCATCAGCCAGGCCCTAAAAAACCCTAGAGAGCTGGATCAGCATCTTATTGACGCCCAGCAGGCGCGCCGTGTTCTTGACCGTCTGGTCGGTTACGAGCTCTCTCCCTTTTTGTGGAAAAAGATTAAGTACGGTTTATCAGCCGGTCGTGTGCAGTCGGCAGCCATGCGACTTATCGTCGATCGCGAGCGTGAGATCGAGGCCTTTAAGGAGCAAGAGTACTGGACCGTTGAGGCGGAGTTAGAAAAGGCCGGAACTAAACCGACTCTTCTTGCGCGCCTGATCAAACGTGATGATAAAACTCTCGACAAACTCACCATAAAATCAAAAGCTGAGTCAGACGTTATCACCAAGGAGCTCACTGGTTCTACCTGGAAGGTCGTTGAAGTGACAAAAAAAGAGCGCACCCAGATGCCCAGCGCGCCCTATACTACTTCAACCCTGCAACAGGATGCCTCCCGACGCTTGGGCTATTCAGCCAAACAGATCATGCTGCTTGCTCAACAACTCTACGAGGGTATCGAGATTGGCGCCGAGGGATTGATTGGTCTGATTACTTACATGCGTACCGACTCCGTTAATCTGGCCGAACAAGCACTAATAGAAGCCAAGTCCGCCATTCAAAAAGAGTTTGGTGATGCGTTTGCTGTCTCGGCGCCGCGTCGTTACAAAACCAAGTCTAAGAGTGCACAGGAGGCCCACGAAGCCATCCGCCCGAGCAGCTTTTCTCGCACACCTGACTCGATAAAACAATATTTAGTGCCGCAACAATTTAAGTTGTATGACTTAATTTGGCGTCGGGCTATTGCCAGTCAAATGCCGGATGCACTTTTTGACGCTACAACGGTTGACATTGCAGCCAAGCAATCGGTTTTTAGAGCTAATGGTTTGGTCGTAAAGTTTGCTGGTTACCAAAAAGCCCTGGGACCGGCGGCAAGTTCCAAAGAAACCGAGCTACCGGCAGTTGTACAGGGCGACGCGCTCAAGTTGCTAGAGCTCAAGGGCTTACAGCACTTTACGCAACCCCCAGCGCGTTACACCGACGCCTCGCTTGTTAAATCTATGGAGGAACTCGGCATTGGTCGGCCCTCAACTTACGCCCCGACCCTCTCGACAATACAAGAGCGCGGTTATGTTGAAAAAATCGATAAGCGCTATAAGCCAACCGAGATCGGGATCTTAGTAAACGACGTACTAGTAAAGCATTTCCCTAAGATCGTGGATCTAACTTTTACCTCGCAGATGGAGGAGGATCTTGACCTAATCGCGGCCGGAAAAAAGGAGTGGGTGCCGATTATCAAAGCTTTTTACGATCCTTTTCACACTAACCTTGAGACCAAAGAAAGAGTGGTTAGCAAAGAGGAACTCACGACACAAAAATCCGAGGAGAAGTGTGAAAAGTGCGGAAAGCCTATGCTTATCAAAATGGGACGCTTTGGTAAGTTTTTGGCTTGTTCTGGCTATCCGGATTGTAAAACGACGCGACCGCTCAAGGAGGAACGTGAGGCTCATGCCAAACTCGAGCAAGAACTCTCCAGTGAAAAGTGTCCCGAGTGTGGTTCTGCTATGGTGGTAAAACGTGGACGCTTTGGAACTTTTTTGGGTTGCAGCACTTACCCCAAGTGTAAAGGCATCAAACGCATCGAGAAAAAAACGGGCGCGTCCTGCCCGCAGTGCTCAAAGGGAGACATAATCGAAAAGCGCAGCCGCAAAGGTCGGACCTTCTATGCTTGCAACCAATATCCCGAGTGTAAGTTTGCCCTTTGGCAAAAACCAACGGGAGCAAAGTGTCCCGAGTGCAAGAGCCTACTGGTGTATGCTGCCAAGGGCCAAGTGCGCTGCTCGAGCAAAGAGTGCCACTATAAAACTGAGGCGGAATAGCCCGCAAATTAGACAGGCAACAAGCGCCAGAGTAGCATCGCCCCTAACAGGCCATGGCACCCTACTCCGCTGTAGTTGAGCCTCAGGTTAAAACCCTCGCGATTGAGGATGTGTTACGAGTAGCGCGCGAGCAAAGCCCGGATATCGAGCTAAAAGGTATTCGAGAAGCGTATGAGTTTGCCGAGGCAGCACACGCTGGGCAGCTACGTAGCACGGGCGAGCCTTACATTCAGCATCCGCTGCACGTGGCTTATAGTATTGCGCAGCTCAGGCTCGGTACAACTGCGATCATTGCCGCGCTTTTGCACGACGTCCGAGAAGATACGCTGCCCCAATATTCGGAGCAGATCGGACCGCGCTTTGGTGAGGCGGTCAACTTTTTAGTTCAGGGCGTCACTAAGTTGAGTAAGGTCAAAAAACTGCGCGAGACGCAAGGCACGATTGAGGACTTGCGCAATATTTTTTTGGCGATGACCCGCGACATCCGGGTAATTATCATCAAACTCGCTGACCGGCTACACAATTTGCAGACCCTCTCTGGCCTTGAGGGAGAACGACGTGAGCGTATCGCTCAACAAACGCTCACCATCTATGCGCCCATTGCTGACCGCCTGGGGATGGGTGAAATCAAAGGACAACTTGAGGATCTAGCTTTTGTAAACGCTATGCCCGAAAAGGCCCGATGGGTACGTTCTCTCGTCAAGGAGGCTTATATAGAACGGGCCCGTTATTGCGAGCGCCTGCGCGTCCAAGTACACGAGGAGCTAGATCACAATAAAATACACGTTGTCGATATTCATGGTCGAGCTAAACGTCTCTATAGTCTTTATCTCAAACTACAGCGCTATAACAACGATATTAATCAGATCTACGACCTGGTGGCTTTGCGGGTGATTGTGCCTAGTCTAGAGGACTGTTACCAAGCTTTGGGAGTGATTCATCGCCGCTGGAAACCGCTTGTTGGTAAGATCAAAGATTATTGTGCCACTCCTAAGGCCAATGGCTATCAATCCCTGCATACCACTATCATTGTTGACGAAGGCAAGTTCTTAGAGATTCAGATCCGAACGGCCGAAATGCATGAGCGCGCCGAGCGCGGGATCGCGGCTTCTTGGGCTTACGCCGAGGCTAAACGTAGCGGCGAGACTGGCCTCGCGGCTGCTTTGGCAAGCGAGCATGATATCGCTTGGGTACAACAATTGGCTCGTTGGCAACAAGACGTTGATAACCCGGAGGAGTTTTTTCAAACATTACGTTCTGACTTTTTTAAAAACCGCATATTTTGTCTGACTCCCAAAGGAGAGGTTTTAAACTTACCCGAAGGTGGCACTCCAGTTGATTTTGCTTATGCGATTCATAGTAGTCTTGGCCATCGAGCCAGCGCTGCCCGGGTGAACAACGTGCGTCGACCGCTCGATTATCAACTCGCCAACGGCGACGTTGTTGAGATCGAGCTAGCCGCTCCCGAACAAGCTCCCAAACGTGAGTGGCTTGATTTTGTAAAAACTAACACCGCACGCAAGAGTATTAAGCACTGGTATCACCAGCTTGATCGTCAGCACTCGACCGCCACTGGCCAGCAATTACTCGCCAAAGAACTCCAACAGCTTCTCGGCCGTGATCTGGCCACTATTCAAGAGCCCGAGGTGCGAGGTTACCTGCGGCAACAAGGCTATCGCTCCATGGAAGAGCTCTATATCGCGGTCGGTCGGGGTGAACGCAACCCACGGCAAGTGGTCAAACGTATTTTTGCCGAAGAGGCCTTAGGGGTTCACTCGGCCAGCCATCGCCAATTTAATGTGCGCGTACCCGCCTGCCCTGGTTTGCCAGTGCTACGCGCGCACTGTTGCCGGCCGATTGACGGCGATAGCGTTGTCGCGGTTCAACAAGGATCACGCTTGCTAGTGCATCGTCCTGAGTGCCGTACGATCCATGGCCTACCACCCGCCAAGTTACTCGCGGCGCAATGGGTAGTAGACCCAACACGCTCATACCGCGTCTGGCTGCATATTTCTATTTTGACCTACACCGGGATGTTACGTGATGTAGCGGACGTCTGTGCTCAAAATAATTTTGCTATTCACGATATTGCTGTACGACGACAACCCGGGGAGACCAGTACTATAAAACTGCTAGTCGAAATCAAAGACGCTGATCAACTTAGTACTGTCATGCGCAAACTGCGCTCACTCCCGCGCGTCACCGAGGTTGTCCGGCGGCATTCCTAACCAAATTGGTCCGGGCCAACCTGGTTAGTTACACCGTAAAAGTGTTTGTCGAATCGTCTACTAGACGAGGCTGTTTATCCGCTTGACTCGCTAATGTT
>JAZDNR010000059.1:0-6129 GCA_043799475.1 Parcubacteria group bacterium | reverse complement strand
CCGACTCAACGTTGACATCTATTATTTCGGCCCCAAAACGCACAGCCTGATCCCGCATATTTTTCATAAGTTCTTGTCCCAAGATCCCCTGGGGGAACCCCGGGAAGTTCTCCACCTCACTGGTGAGCATGAGCTGACCGCCGGGGGTAGCACCGCCAATGACGAGTGGTTTAAGCTCGGCGCGCGCAGTGTAAATTGCGGCGGTCAGCCCAGCCGGGCCTGAACCAACGATAACAACACTGCGGGTCCCTGGTTGCATAGTTCAAAAAGTATAGCAAAAGAAAAGCCTCCTGTAGAAGATCCACAAGAGGCCGTAAAAGAGCGAAGAAACGTTAGAGAACAATGCCCGCCGCGGCGAGCTTTTGGCGAAACCACTTGAACGAGCTCAGCGCTGCGAGCGTGTTCTTGTCCGTCGGATCGAACTTACCTTCGAGCCAGAGATACATGGCCTTATCTGCGTTGTCGCCCAACTGTTCGACCCAGCGAGCAATCTTGGCAACTCCAACCATGTAGACCGAGTCCTTGGCAAAGACCCTGCCACGCTCGGTACCAGAGGTACCTCGGAAGATCCGCACGCACGTATCGTAGGCCTCCCGCTGTGCCTGCGCGTCACACTCGGCCATCGTGTAGATCGGGTCAGCTCGCGGGGTACGTCCCTCGGCCAAGGCCCACTTGATCTCGCAGTTGAGCCGGCGTTGACGAAGCATCCGGGTGAGACGCTCGGCCGGATACAGAATCTGGTACGTTTCCTGAAAGTTGCGCTGCACGCCGTCGATCACGCCAGTCGCAATGGCCAACGCAAAGTGCGTCTCCATCCCGGCGACAGGCCGGAGGAACCCTGTCTTGCCCACCATGTACTCACTGAACACGGTAATGCCTTCCTCCGCCGCGAGGTATCCCGCCAGGCCCTCACCCAGCAGTGCTAATCCGGTCCTGTGCCCGTTGATGTGTCGTGTTAGGTGACGCAAGACCTCGTGCACATAAAAGGAGAACCAGTTCTGATAGGTCATGGGCGTTGGTCGCTGGTCCGGGACCCAAACCTGTTCGCGCTCATAGGTGATCGCTGCCACTGTGTGACCCTTTTTGATCACAGCGTTCCAACGGTCGGACATCGTCTTGCAGGCCCGCTGTAAGATTCGTAGCTCATCGTCGACGGACAAAATCCGCTGGCGCCTCGGATCGTTGCTCGCCATCTTGACGAGCGGGACATACGGTTGCCCGGGAAACAGTTCCTCCCACGGGATCCGCATTAGGTCACCCTGGACCTCTTCGAACTTGAGGAACATCGCGCGCAGCCGCTCCAGTTTGGGCAGTGGCAGAACCGAGCGCATAGTTACGTTATCGGTCGAAGGGAACAAACTGAGGTGGCCGGCCACGTCATTAGCCGCATCAAGAATCGGCTTCTCCCATGGCTCACAGCACGTCGCAAACGCCATCCGTACTCGTCCGCGCAGCAGTCGCACCGTCAACATGGCGATGTCCTTGTCACAGAATGGGTAGATCATGGCGCTAAAGTTATGCACGTCCTGATCGTTCCCCTTGGCGGCAGCTTTGAGCATCAGGATCATATCGAACTTCTCGGCTATCTTCATGAGGTAGAGAGAGTCGATGGCGAGCCGCTCGTCACAAACGCCCTTGGGCCAACCAGTACAGATGCAATTGAAAGCCTGGGGATGACCATGCAGGCAGATAGTCTCCCACTCATTGCAGAGTATCTGCTCGCAGCGCTCGAGCTTTTCCATATCGTCGGTCGAGGCCAGGCGCGGGTAATCGAGCTTGGGGATACTAGTCATGCCGTTAACGACGCAGGCTCGCTCGTAGTTGCGACGCACACCGCTACCCGTCAAGAACTCGAAGTCCTCGACACGCAATGCCTCCTTGAGGCGTTCGAACCGATCCAAGTCATACATAACGCATCGTCCTTTCTTTGTTTTCTGTATTCAGTTTTAGAAGAACAGAACGACGTAAAATAGCCTGTTGGTGTCTTATTGTCAATATTCCCGAAAACAAAAACCACCCGACGTATGCCGAGTGGTTTTTGTTAAACACGCGGGCTGGACTAAACGTCCTGGGCCTTAACGGTTGTGCGCTTGTTCCCCTTGGAACGCTCTACTGCGCGGTCAAGCATCATGGAAACGTGCTTGTTGAGTTCATCCAAAAGCTCACCACTGGTCTTGCCGCCCTTGCTTTTAATGTAGGCCTTGACCTTGCTACCGACGAGCATCATATCTGCTGGCATAGTACTCACCCCCTCTCAAGTGGGTTAGTTTATTTTGCCGCTGGAGTATAGCATAGGGCCTTGCGCCGGCCAGCAGCGAGGTTTTACGCAGGTTTTCCGCAGGCTACTTTATAGGAGAACTGCCGTCGCAACCGCGCTGCGATCGCATTTATTTTTGGCTCAACGTACCGGCGTACAGGTCGAGCGCGGTCTCTAAGTACTTACTCGTGGCTTGTCGTTGCTCGGGAGCAAGACGCCGTAACCAGGGTTTAAGCTGGCTTGCCACTTGCAGCTTTACAATTTCTATATTCATCTCGGCCTCATCGGGATTTAGACGCAATCGAGAGACCTGCTCAGGCAAACTTAAGAAGGCCTTGTGAGCATCGCTCATCTCAAGTTGCTCAGTCGCGTCTGGATAGTCCCGAGTAAGCACCGAGAGGGCCTCAGAAAACCTGGTCCACTCTTCTTTGGCTAGTAAGGTCCGGGCTTGTTCAGCTTGTTTGATCCGGGCAATCGCAACTTTTCCCCTTTCTCCGAGTCCTATGAGTTCGGACTCAAAGTCTTTAGCGCGTGCGCCTCCATCTAAGACGAGATGCTCAAGTTCGGGTAGTAACTTTTGCACGCGCACATTGAGCGCCGCTTCGGAACTTATTCCCTGGCGCGGTTCATAACGCATCACCAAAAATGGCATATTTTCGGTCAAGAGCTCCAATCTTTGCGACGGCCCGAGAAGTTTTCCGACAATACTAGGATTCTCGGATTGATACATTTTTGGAGCGAACTCAAGGTTGATCTGTGTCAACCCAAGATTTTTTTCGAGTAGATCACGATGCTCAGTGGCAACGTTAACAGGAAAAATTATTTTGAATTCACGCAGAAGCCGTTCGAGTCCTCTAAAATCTCCCCGGTGAATAGTTTCACCGAGTGCTATCGATTGCCTAAGAGCAAACTCAAGCTGATCCTTAGAAAACTCAGAAGGAACCCCGGGGAGCCGTTCGCGTTCTTCAGCCTTGGGCTCGGTTGGTTCTGCCTCTCGAGGCAAGAGCCGCTCGGGCGTGAGTGGCCCGACTTCTTGATAGGCCGCCTTAACGGCGGCACGCTGTGTCGAGATTTGTTCCGGGCTAGTCTCGAGTGCCTTTTTTTGACGCCCTGCTTCGCGCGCTGCTTCACCAAGCTTTTGAGTCTCTAGGTCACCCGTTCGCTCAGCTTCCTCTTTTACGGCTTGCTCTTTGACCTCGAGTCCGCCGCGCGAAACTTTTATTGTCTCACCACCAACATCTGGCACTGTCTGAGGATCGCGCCGTGAAAGACGTCGTGATTTTTCTTGGGATGGTTTTGCCATAGGAGAAGGTTGACAATGGGCCGGATCTCTGGCAGATTTTACAGTTTATGCCACAACCAGCACCGACCAACACTAATAACGATCGCACGAGCAAGCATCCTCTGCAAACAGGGGTATCCACTCTGCGTAACATTGCCATTATCGCTCACGTCGACCACGGCAAGACCACACTGGTTGATGCCATGCTCAAGCAGACTCAGACGGTCAGGACCGATGATGAGCAGACCGGCCTGATCATGGACTCGATGGACCTCGAGCGCGAGCGCGGCATCACCATAAAAGCTAAAAACGCTAGCCTAATTTATCGTGGAACCAAGATCAACATTGTCGACACGCCCGGTCACGCCGACTTTGGCGGCGAGGTCGAGCGCATTTTGCGCATGGTCGACGGGGTTCTCCTGTTGGTGGACGCTAAAGAAGGACCTAAACCGCAGACACGTTTTGTCCTCAAAAAAGCGCTGGCTTTGGGATTGCGTGCAATAGTTGTGGTCAATAAGATTGATCGGCCAGACGCCAACCCGGATGAGGCCGTCAATCGCACCTTTGATTTATTTGGAGAACTTAACGCTACGAATGAACAGCTTGAGTTCCCCGTGGTTTACGCTTCGGCGCTCAAGGGCACCGCCACAGTGGCGCTGAGTCAGCCCGGCACAGATCTCAAACCTCTTTTTGAGACGATCTTGGCAAAAGTACCAGAGCCCAAGGTTGAAAAGTCGCCCGTCCCGGCCCTCCTAGTGTTAGCCCTCCAAGAGGATTCGTTTGTCGGACGGCTCGGCATCGGTAAGTTGGTCTCGGGCAGCCTGCGTAAGGGCCAGACGGTCGTCTGCGCGACCCCCGGGAGAACACAGCCCGGCAAGGTAGTAGACTTACGAGTCTACCAAGGATTAAACCAAACTTCGGTTCCTGAGGTTGGGGCCGGAGATATTGTGGCAGTCGCCGGTTGCGAACATGTTCAGATTGGCGACACCATCACCGACCCTAAAAATCCTCGTGTGCTAGGTCCGGTATCGATTGATCCACCCACGGTACAAATGACCTTTGGGGTCAACACTAGTCCATTTGCAGGACAGGCGGGCAGCAAACTCACCTCACGACAAATCAAGGAGCGCCTCGAGCAGGAGCTCGAGACCAACGTGAGTTTGCGGGTTGAACCAACCGAAAGTCCCGATCGTTTTTTGGTCTCTGGGCGTGGTGATTTGCACCTAGCCATTTTGATCGAGACAATGCGCCGTGAGGGATTTGAACTGCAAGTCTCACCGCCGCGCGTTATTACTAAGCAGGAGGGCCAAAGAGAGCTCGAACCCTATGAGTTTGTAAGCGTGGATGTTCCAACTGAGTATCAGGGTGCCGTCATCGAGGAGCTCGGAGCGCGCGGCGGCGAGATGACTCTCACGCAATCGGATGAACTTGCTCAAGTGCACCTCGAGTACCGTGCGCCAACTCGTGGGTTACTCGGTCTTAAGGCCGCCCTTGCCACTAAAACCCGCGGAACCGTCATTTTATCGCACGTTTTTGAGAGCTACCAGCCTAAAACACTCGAGCTAGCCGAGCGCAGTCGCGGTTCACTTATCGTTCATGAGACGGGTGTCTCCTTGGCCTATGGGCTTGACAATGCGCAGCAGCGCGGTGAGTTATTCATTGGTCCGGCCGAACAGGTCTATGCTGGTCAGGTCGTCGGTAGACATAGTCGTCCGGGAGATCTTGTTGTCAACGTCTGTAAAGCAAAAAAACTCACCAACATGCGCGCCAGTGGCTCGGACGAGGCGATTTTGCTGACGCCGCCCCGTCGGTTCTCCTTGGAGGAGTCACTGGAGGAACTTGGTCCAGATGAACTCGTTGAGGTTACGCCTAAAAACATCCGCATGCGCAAAGCGGTGTTGGGCCATATCGAGCGCAAGCGTTACCAGCGGACTCAGGGCCGAAGTTTGTAGTGTGGCCGCGCTAGCTCAGCGCGCTAGCTCAGCAACATCCTAGAAAGATTGCGTACAAAGCTCTCTTTACGTTTGATATCAAGCAAACCTAGACTAGGCATGGCATTGGCCTCAATGAGGTAGTACTTGCCCGTGCGGCTGTGTGTAAAAAAATCGAGCGAAAATACTCGTCGTGGAAACACTGCCAGCGGGCGGGCGATTACCTTGGCATACTCAACCAGTCGTTCGACACTTCGTAAGCTCGTGAACTCAACACGCGCACCAGCCGTGAGGCTACTGCTGTACGATCCCGACCGAGCGATACGATGATAAGCGTACTGCGGCGTATCATTAATGAATACGATACAAGTGTCCTGACGCCGCCCCTTGCTGAGAGACTCGACAAAGTACTGCTCGAGTGTGTAGTCGGATACTTTAACACGAGCCCTGGTGGTGAACTGCACAGCACTCTCTTGTGAACCATAGAGTTTTTTGAGAACGATGTGGGCCCTTTTTGGGTTACGGATAATCTCGTGTGGCTCGCGCAGAATCGCCTCCGGCATGGCGTCCTTAAAAATGACCGGCAAAAAGGCACGATTAGTTAATAGTCGTGATAAATATGGATGGTTCACCACGCGTAAGCGCTCGCTCAAAGCCTC
>JAZDNR010000044.1:0-2718 GCA_043799475.1 Parcubacteria group bacterium | reverse complement strand
CCTCAACCAGTCAGTCACTCGAAACATTCGAAGGTTTCCAGTTGACTTTATGTTCGCCTTAAACGATTTAGAGAGTGACCAATTGCGTTTGAGATCACAATTTGTGATCTCAAAGAATGGCTCAAAACGGGGTGGGCGACGCTATAAAACGAGAGTTTTTACAGAACAGGGTGTTGCGATGCTGTCGTCCGTGCTCAAGAGTGAGCGCGCCGTCCTGGTCAACATTGCGATCATTAGAACCTTTGTGAAACTGCGCCATTTACTCGCGACGCACAAGGACTTAGCGCGCAAGCTCGAGGAGCTGGAAAAACGCTACGATGCCAGTTTTCGGATGGTGTTTAAGGCCATTAAGGCCTTGACGCAAGGGCGAGAAAACCCAAAGCGCGGGTCGATCGGGTTCGTAACGGACAAAAAATAGTCGGGACAAAACGTTTGAGGTTGCAAATTGCAACCTCAAAGAATGCATCGCCACGTCCTAGGCAGGGTTTTTATGAGGTATTTCACGAATGAACAATAAAAACGGATAATAAAAAAGGAAGCCGGATGCGCGCAGCGCATCCGGCCAAAAGAGAATCAAGTTCCTGCCATCACTCGTAGGGATAGATGACTTTCTTGTGCCCAGGAACACTTGGACTGTTCGGCACGACTCCAGTGCTGGCCGAAACCGTCTCGTCGGGTGTCACATAGGACACAGACTCCACCGGTCCGGGCTTCGGTGTGTCGCTGGGCGTGGTGGGTTCAGCCGGCTTGATCGTGGCGGTACAGATGGCTCGATACAGGGTTTCCAGGTCGTTGATGTACGTTGCGGCCAGGTGCAGCACCAGGCGAGTTCCCACGTAGCATTTATCACCCGACGCAGTACCCCATCGATAATGCCCGGTCCTCTTGTCGTCGTCGGGGAAAGGGCTCTCGCGCAGGGTGTACTTGACGATGAAACCCCGTAAAAGCTCGGGGATCGGGTCGCTAAAATAGTTGAGAGGGATGTAAAGCCCTGGTCCGCCATTCTCGATCAGGTGATGCTTGAACCACGTATACAGAGTCGGTGCTCCGCCGCTCTTGCCACCGCGGATCTCCGAGACGAAGCCGTCTTCGTGAGCAAGCGCATCGCTCAGGTGAACGCGAATCGTGCAACTCATGGTTTCTGCTCCTTCTACTGGTTGCGATCGGCTGGGCTTTTCGCCAGTTCGTCGCGTTTTTAAGGAACACCGCCCGTTCCTCAAGTGGGCAAAGCAAATTACTGCTTTGTTCTCTAAATGTCAACCTAATGTGCCGCAAGTTCAATGAGTAAATGCACCACTTGCAGAGCCTTGCAGACGAGTGCGTTTTAGACCTGTGACTTTGTCCCGGGTCTCAGGTCTTGCTAGCATAGCGGCATGATCGCAGGCCTGTCCGGTATTGTCACCGAAAAGCTCGATAAGAGCGTTATCGTAGATGTGCACGGGGTGCGCTACGAGTTGTATGTCGCGGCAACGACACTGGACCATCTGCCAAAAATTGGTCAACCGCTAGAACTCTGGACGCGCCTTGTTCCGAGCGACAACGCCCTGACACTATTTGGGTTCTTCTCAGCAGCCGAACAACAGCTTTTTGACTTGCTTGTTACAGTCACGGGCGTTGGCCCTAAGCTTGCACTTAACATCTTAGGTGCCGGTCCCGTCGACGAGATCATTGCCAGCATTATCCACGAAAAACCCGAATATTTTTTAAAGGTGGCGCGTCTTGGCAAAAAAACCGCCAGCAAAATCATTTTGGACCTTAAGAGTAAAGCTGAATCGCTGTTCCCCAATGCGGCTACAGCCACGGCGGGCCGAGTACTACTGAATCAAGTTGCTGGCGATGACATTGCACTACAAGCGCTAGTCGAACTTGGCTATGCTACCTCACAAGCCAAGGCCGCCTTAGCCGAGGTGAGCGCGCAAGATCCGAGTGCCCGTGTCAAAGCGGCTCTTCAAAAACTGGGATCGGTCACAACTGTCGCACGCTAATGCAGTTCTCCGAGAGCGACGCTCCTACCCTCGACCGGTTTGTCCAGTCCGAGCTGGACTCGAGTTTGCTGCAATCTTGGATGTGGGGCGAGTTTCAAAGTTCGCTTGGCCGTACGATTGCGCGTCTGGGCATTAAGCAAGCAGGAGAACTCGTCGCTAGCGCACTCCTTGTTAAACACGAGCTTCCCCTCGGTCAATGCTACGCCTACTGCCCACGCGGACCGGTCGTGCGCGGTCAGCGTCGTGGTCGGCCTGATCCGCGCTCACTCAAGCAAATCCATGAGGAACTCATCAAGGCAGCGCGCCAGTGGGATGCCATGTTTATACGGATCGATCCGCCTCTATCGCCCGGTTCGCAAACTCACTATCAACCTCTCGGTTATCGTCTGGCCGTCAATCAAATCCAACCGCGCGTAACGGCGTTACTCAATCTGGCTCAACCGCGCGAGCAGCTTCTGGCCGGCATGAAGCAAAAAACCCGTTACAACATCCGTCTGGCTCTCAAAAAAAATGTAAGCGTGCGGCAAAGCATCAGCCCAAAGGATCTGGAGATATTTCTTGAGCTTAATCGCGAAACCACTACCCGTGACCAGTTTGTGGCTCACGAAGAGACTTACTACCGTACTCAAGTCGAGGTGCTCGGTCGTGCCGGACTTCTCAAACTATTTATTGCGGAGTATCAGTCACAAGCGCTGGCCGTTATCGTCGTGACTTTTTTTGGCAGAACCGCGAC
>JAZDNR010000043.1:0-6384 GCA_043799475.1 Parcubacteria group bacterium | reverse complement strand
ACAGCTCGAGATTGGAACCATCGCGGTAGATTCGATCTACACTCCTGTCAAAAATGTAAGCGTCGAGGTTTCGAGCGCACGCGTTGGTCAGATCACCAACTTTGACAAATTGACCATGACGATTGAAACCGATGGTACGCTAACACCCCAAGAAGCGGTTCAACGGGCAGCCGCTCTTTTAACAGACCACCTCAACCTATTTGTAAAAGACATTAAACTCGAATCTGATACGGAGAAGCGCAGTCCTATTTTAGAGACGGTAACTGCGCCCGTAATAGCGGGAGCACTGCCGCTCATGGGAACCGCGGCTGGGGAGAGTGCACCGGCCGCAGGGCAAGTCTCGACGCTGGAACTGCCTATAGAGGAGCTTGATCTCTCTACGCGTACGCTAAATGCGCTCTACAACAACGATGTTAAAAAAGTTAAAGACGTCGTAAAGATGACTGAACAAGAGTTGGCTGACCTTCAGGGGCTGGGTGGCAAGGCGCTGGCTGAAATCACTAAAGCGCTTAAAAAGTTCAATCTAAACTTGGCAGGTGGCATGGGGGCGCCAGCCAGTAAGCCTGTAAGTGCTTAAACTAGTTTGTAGCCGACTTCTATGCGACACCGTGTAAAAACAACCAAACTTAAGCGCGAAAAGGCGCCCCGACAGGCGCTTTTGCGCAGTTTGGTTCGCTCAATGGTGCTACAAGGGAAACTTGAGACCACTCTCGCCAAGGCCAAGACCTTGCAGCCCTTAGTTGAACGACTCATAACGGTTGCTAAGCGTAAGGATCGTCAGGCTAAGCGTCTGCTTCTCAAACATACCCACAGTTCCTCTGTAACGGACAAGCTCATAAAGGAATTTGCTGAAAAGTTCGCCAGTCGTGAGGGTGGTTATACACGCATTCGTCGCACGGGCAACCGCAAGGGCGATGGCGCGACCCTGGCTCATATTAGCTTTGTTTCGAGGTAGCCATGTCCGTGACTAACAATCAACTTAAGACACGGCTCATGACTCCCACGGCGGAACTAAAGCGCGGCTGGCACCTGATTGATGCCAATAACAAGATACTCGGACGTACTGCTGTGCAGGTTGCGCGCGCTCTTAGTGGTCGAGGCAAAAGCAACTGGTGCCGTATACAAGATGTGGGCGATCACGTTGTGGTTGTTAATTGTTCCAAGATACGCGTGACCGGCAAAAAAGCGACCAGCAAAAAGTATTATCATCACACTCGTTACTTAGGGCATCTCAAGACCAAGTCTTATTCTGAGCTTATGATCCAAAAACCAACGGAAGTGATGCGGCACGCCGTGGTTGGTATGTTGCCGGACAATCGTCTCAAAAAAGGTATGCTCCGTCGGCTCCACCTATATCCAGGTAGCGAGCATCCCTTTGCTAAACACTTTAGTGTCTAGAATTGCCATGCCATTAAAAACAAAAAAATCAACTAAACTTCGCGCACGCAAACGTAGCGTTGTCGCTAAGAGTGTTCCTCCTAGACGCATTAAACCACAAAATGTGCAGGCTTATTATGCTGCTGTAGGTCGACGGAAGTCAGCAGTAGCTCGCGTTAGAGTGAGTCGTGGCAAGGGTGCCGTAACCATCAATGGTAAAACGCTTGAACAGTATTTTCCGGATGCACTCTGGCAGGCCAGCGTCAGTGCCCCACTTGTTCTAGTGGGTGTGCGTAAGAGCGTGGATGTCTCAGTTCTCACGAATGGTGGTGGCGTAGTTGGCCAAGCCGAGGCGGCAAGACATGGGATCGCCCGGGCCCTTGAGCGTATGGATGCGGCTTATAGGCCCACTCTTAAAAAGGCTGGTTTTTTGCGACGTGACCCGCGCGAAAAAGAGCGCAAAAAATACGGTCTAAAGCGAGCCCGCCGGGCACCGCAGTTCTCAAAGCGTTAGTCCGGCTCCTCAGTAATAGTTGCAAAACGCAAGCCTGTTTGATGGTCACTTGGTATATAGACCACATCACTGCCTCCTCCTGTAAACTGAAGAGGCTTGGTTGTGTTAAAGGTGCCTACCGTGGCGATCTGCGCAGCCGTGCGAGAGAGGTGTAGCAGCGACAATTTGAGAGAGGCGTCGTCAATGTAGTTAAGAGATAAATGCCGGCCGTCGGGATACCACTCGATAGAATCGGGAGTATTCGAAAGGCGCGTCACCAGATACTCGGGCGCATCATCAGCGACCGGTTCCTCGTCATGGACCCAGAGCTCGGCTCCTTTTTGATACCAAAGAAGTTGGCCATCGGGCGACCATTGAGATGTCTGAACCTCAGTCGCCAGGGACCTAAAAGTAAATTCACCATCAATTTGATCCAGTAGATAAAGCGTGCCATCAGCTAGAGCAGCAAGCTGGGTGGCCGAGGGAGCTAATAGTTCACCCGAAGAACCCGGCAAGCGAGCGATCTCAACTGCGTTTGGTTCAGCCTCGCGCATGTCATAAGAATGGACAGCTAGCTCCTCCTTAGCGCTGCTCAGGGTGAACAACTTGGGACTGACTGCGACAAAATCAAGTACGGAAGTCGCTAGCCGCTCAGGCGCACTCTGTTCTCTGGCAGTACGCCATCTGTAGAGGCGTTGCTGGGTGTCGCGGTAGTAGACAATAGTTGGTTCATCCCGATCGAGCTCAATCTCAGATAGGGGAACACCCTTGATAAGCTCGAGACTTATGAGCTTGGGATCGCTAACGTGCGGGGTGAGATAATAGTACTGACCAGCTTTATCATGTATGAGAAGTAGTCGGGAATTGTGTGACCAACGCAGATCGGTTACTTGCGCAGGATCCAGCTGATACGGCTCCACTAGTTGACGGTTTTCCTCGTTTCCGTTGGTGTGTAACCACAGGCCTGCCTCTCGGCCCTCTGTTACGTTGTAGGCAATGTAGCGACTATTAGGTGAGACGGCAAAAGAACCGACCGAGTTTGTGATTGGTTGTTGATCATCGGGTTTTTGGTAAAGCATTACTACGTCGTCTACGCGTGTAACTTTCTCAACCTCTACCGTAAGATCGGCTTCCCAGCTGACGAAGCCCTCGCGTTCGAGTCTGACATGGTAACGACCCGCCTCGAGCCCCCGCAATACGATCGGATCGTTTTCTACTTTGGGTTCTCCCGAATCAATGGTAACTGTTAGCTTGGGAAGGTTGCTGTCAATCAAAATCATTCCGGTACGTACTACACTGCGGCTTTCTGGCTTAAAGCTGTAGCCGCGGGCGTAGAGTAAGAGTAAGGGTGCAACCAGAACAAAAAATGCAATCACCAGGGCAAAGAGTAGTGAGCGGGTACGGGACTGCATGCTGTGCGTTGTACCGGTTTTGTGGTGTGTTCGTCAAACGCTAGCCAGCAGCACTTGCTGTGTAAGGCCACTCCGGCTAGCATGGGGGCGCATGCAAAAGTTCATTATTGATGGCCGCAGGCCCCTGTCGGGCAGCATTAGCGTGGCAGGTGATAAAAACACCGCCCTTAAAATTATCCCGGCTTGCATACTTGTTCCCCAGACAACAACACTCACAAATGTCCCAGTAATTGAGGACGTAGGCGTGATGATGGAGATCCTCAAAAGCCTCGGTGCTACAGTTTCGGCAAGCTCCGATAGACACAGCTGGGAGATCAACACTGACAAGGTGAACACCTATAGGCTACCGGCCGCCCTCGTCCCAAAGGTGCGGGCCTCTAGTATGTTTGCCGGTCCTTTGCTGGCACGTTTTGGTGAGGTTGTCTTGCGCCATCCTGGCGGCGATGCCATTGGAGAGCGACCCATCGACCTTACCACTGGTGGCTTTAGTGCTATGGGGGCACGCATCGCTAACGGGGATCGCGAGTATCACATTATCGCTAGTAAACTCAGGGGCGCCCGTTTTGTTTTTAGGCGCGTCAGTGTTACCGCGACCGAGAATATTATCCTTGCAGCCACGCTTGCCGAGGGGGTGACGAAGCTCATCAATGCTGCCATGGAACCAGGGGTTGTGGCCTTGGCTGAATTTCTGAATGCTCGCGGCGCAGAGATAAAGGGGGCCGGAACCCCCCTGATAACTATTCGGGGAGTAAGTAAGCTCAAACCAGAAAAAAAGGCTTATCGGATTATTCCTGATCGTATTGAAGCCGGAACTTTTGCCTGCCTAGCGGGTGCAACCAAGAGTGACTTAGAGATCAAAAATTGCCGACCAGACCACATGGAAGTATTTCTCAAACACCTTGAGCTCGCTGGTGTACCCGTAGTCGCATCTAGTCATACCTTGCGCATCAAGCCAGCCAAAAAGTTGCGAGCTATCGAGGTTGTGACACACGAGTATCCTGGTTTTGCAACGGACTATCAGGCACCCATGACTGTTATGCTGACACAGGCGCAAGGGGTCTCGCTTGTGCACGAAACCATCTTTGAGGGTCGCCTTTTTTATACGGATAAACTCAAACAGATGGGCGCTAAAATCATCATGGCTGACCCTCATCGGGTAATTATTGAGGGCCCAGCCAATCTGCGCGGCCGTAAAATTATTTCTCCAGATATTCGTGCTGGTATTGGACTGGTTATTGCTGGACTCGTGGCTGAAGGTCAGACCACCATCGGGAACATCTACCAGATCGACCGGGGCTATGAGGCCATAGACCAGCGCTTACAGGCCCTGGGTGCCGCTATTCGACGGGTCGAGACAGACTACTTCTAGTTGTGATAGGCTAGCACGCTTCATGTTCACCAAGAAAATTGGAATAGATCTGGGCACGGCAAATACGCTTGTTTACGTGCCTAAAAAGGGGATTGTCATTAATGAGCCCTCGGTGGTAGCCGTCTCTGTCGACGACAACCGTATCTTGGCTGTTGGCGCCGAGGCAAAAGAAATGATCGGTAGAACTCCGGATACTATTATTGCGAGCCGGCCTCTCAAAGATGGCGTCATTGCCGACTACCGTATCACCGAGGCTATGTTGCGCTATCTTCTTGAGAAGGCTACTGGAGGAGTACGATTTTTTAGACCGGAGGTAATGGTCTCAGTTCCCGCCGGTATTACCTCGACTGAGCGACGGGCCGTGGTTGATGCGACTGTTTCGGCGGGGGCCAAGGCGGCTTACATTATTAAGGAGCCGGTGGCGGCGGCGATTGGAGCGGGTATTCCGATCGGTGAGTCATCTGGCAACATGATTATTGACGTAGGTGGAGGAACTTCTGAGATTGCAGTCATTTCACTTGGTGGAATTGTTGCGGTTAATAGTGTGCGTGTTGCTGGCAATAAGTTTGATCAAGCTATTGCAGAATATATCCGTAAAAAACATGGTCTGGCTATCGGTGACCGCACGGCTGAGCGCGTCAAGATTCAGATTGGTTCTGCCTTAGCTCTTGAACGAAACGAAGGTACCGAAATCCGCGGTCGCGATATGGTCTCGGGTCTGCCTAAGACCATCACAATAACCTCAAATGAGGTGACTGAGGCACTGCAGGAGGACCGACGTGAAATTATTAAAGCTGTCAAAGTCGTTTTGCAGGATACGCCCCCGGAGCTCTCGGCCGACATCATAGACAAGGGCATGGTGCTCTCGGGTGGTGGGGGCATGCTACGTAACATGGACCAGCTACTTACAAAAGCCACAGGGGTGAACTGCTACATGGCTGAAGATCCTTTGTTATGTGTCGCTAAGGGCACTGGGATTGCTCTCGAAAATCTCGAAGCTTATAAGCGGAGCGTGCTTTCGGCCTCACGACGCTAGTTATGCTGGCGTTAGTTTTGACCTATTTAGTCATCACAATTTGCTCTGTCCTGTTGTTGACCATTGGTGTGGCGTATGTGCGGACGGGTGTGCCAACAGTTAAATCAGCCCGGGCCGCACAAGATCTGGCGGCCAGTCTGCTTAAAAAACAAGGAGCGCGGCGCATTTATGAATTAGGATCAGGTAAGGGGGATTTTGTACTACGCTTAGCCAGGTTGTTACCTGAGGCACACATTATCGGCTTTGAAATATCGCTGCTCCCTTATCTGTATGCGCAAATCTGGCGTTTGGTTCACCCTGCCAGGAAACGCGTACGTTTTAGACTGGCAGATTTTAGATGCGTTCCGCTGGGCGATGCAGATGCAGTTGTGTGCTATCTCATGCCGCGTATAAACGACAAACTTGCTGCTAAGCTGGCCAATGATCTCAAGCCAGGTACGCTGGTGCTTTCGGTTTCATTTTCGTTTAGTGCTTGGCGACCCGTCCAAGTCCTTAAGGCCAATAATTGGGCCAAGACACGGTTATATGTCTATCGTATGCCAGCGGTTACCCGAACTAAGGTAATATGATTGGTATGCGGACCACAGCGCGGCTCATTGGTAATTGCTCCGTACGGGCGCGTCTGGCCGAGGCAGTCTCGACGGGTAGGGTGCATAGCGCGCTGTTACTTGGGCCAAACGGTGTCGGCAAAACCACT
>JAZDNR010000022.1:0-4997 GCA_043799475.1 Parcubacteria group bacterium | reverse complement strand
TTGCACGGTGCCTCGAGCGGTGCCGAGCGCAACCGTATGCCGACCTTTGCCGTGCAGTGGGAGGCGATCAAAGAAGCGCAACGCCTGGGTCTGGATTGGTTTGATCTGCATGGAGTTGCACCCAGCGATGACCCCGCTCATCTCTGGGCCGGGATCACGCGTTTTAAGCTTGGATTTGGCGCGCAAAGACAGACCTATATGGGCGCCCTCGATCTGCCCCTCAAAAAAACCTGGTATCGCCTCTATGCCCTGCGCATGGCCGGCCGGCACGAAGGTCGTAACGAGTAGCTGCTAGAGGGGGTCTGCGCTAGAGTGTTGTCATGGGGCAAGCAGAGCGATCCGAGCAACAGCAAGGAGGTGTTAGGCGATTTGACAAGCCGAGTGACGATCTTGAATTAGCCTACGCCAAAGCACTCGGCATTCTTGAGCGTGATGCCGTGCGCATGGCCGATGTTCCCAAAGATCCTGAGACACGTAAGCGACACGAGTCACGTCTGTCCAAAAAGGAAACCGAGATTGCGAGTCTGGCAAAGAGCCCTGAGAAAATGCGTGACTACAAGTACAGCCGCGTGCTGGAGGCGCTTGTACACGATGCGGTCTCGCGTTTTGGAGTCTTTGGAAAGGATACTCGATCGCTGCCAGCTTCTAAGTATGATGATCTCATTAACGGCGTGGATGAGCTTAAAGAACTGGAACAACCCGCTGCCAAGCCTGAGTACCTAGCGCTGGCTCTCGACACCACCCACGGTCGTGGTAGCGGTCTCATCGATAAATTTAATACGATTGAACGCCAAGTCCATGACGGTATACAAACGCGCATCGACTACTTTAAGTCGGACAAAAACCCCGCTCTGACTGAGCTCGACTCGGTTCCCCGGGTCATAGTCGGGACCGAGAAAAAACATCTTGATGAGTTAATCTCACTTTGGCTTCAGGAAGATCGTACAAGGCTCGAGAAGCACCCGGTTTTTCTTATGATTTTACAGCAAGCTGTCTCGGAACTAGTCGTGTTCAAGATGATTAATGAGCGGACCTTTAAAAAAATGGAGCGAGATCCATATGTAGAAAAAGACCGCAAAGAGCGTCTTGGTCGGGCCATTGCTGCTCAAGAGCGCACAGGCACCATTCTCGAGAAAATCCTCGCGACGCGTCTGGCTTCGATGTCTGCCAAAGAGCAAGTAGACTACCGCTACTTTAGGTTAACCGATAGGGTCGACAAAGCGATCAAGGCCGAGGCGGGTGAACTTCTCACTGGACGACGGAGTCCTGAACGGCGCCACCCTTGACAGAGAGAAGCAGCCCTGTTACAAAACCGGGCTGTCTTGGATAGGTAGTACCTGCGGAAAAAGCGTCGCGCAAACCGAAAAAAGTGAATAAGGAGTTACGACCGTGGTAGAAACCAAACCCGTCTTTAAAGGGGACGTCTGGGTTCAGCTCGAGAAGCCCATGCTTCTCGGACCTGCTCGTGGCGTTCCCGGGGGTTGGGTTCGCTACGGGGTTCGCGCCGAGGGCCCAGTACGTGGCAAGGAGTTAGTTATCTTTGAGGGTCGACATCTCAAGGACGAACAGCTGCGCGGTCCCGCGCAGCTCCGAATTAACATGCGACGCCAAGGGGCTGAAGCACCCTGGACGTTCTACGTCGTCTTGGCTGAGCTGCAGAAAGAGACGCTGCCGCGTCTCCTGCTAGCCGAGGTTCGCCTACCTCTCGATGAACACTCAGGGTTTTTTGTCCAAGAGGAGAACCCGTACTTCTCTTGGAAGAGCGTCGCGTCCGATGGTGAGAAGTCTGTAGAAGTCGTTTTTATCACCGTCACGGATCGGGAACACCGTCTCGTGATCGAGGGCTACGGTCCGCGCTACGAGGAGCGTAACCAAGGCAACTCGATCATCGAAGTAAGCGATGGTGTCTACTCGATGAGCGGAGCACAGTACATTATCGGTCAGACACCCTAAGGTCCCCGCGAGCGTTGCTTGTGGGGGCCCTTTTTATAGATAGCGAGCAGGTGCGCTACTATTACAGTATGCGTCGTCGCATGTTCTACCTGGCAATAGTTTTTGGGCTGCTCTTTGTGAGCGGATTGGTCTGGTTTGTCGTTACAGCTAACTCACGCAAGCTCTCGCAGCCACCTCCTGGGCCGGCCGGTTTGTTTGATACTGATCAGGATGGTTTGAGTGATGCTCGTGAGCAAGAGCTTAGTACTAATCCGGGAGAACCCGACTCAGACTTTGATGGCTTAACCGACCGTGAGGAGGTCGAGGTCTACACAACACAACCTCTTAATGCCGACAGTGACGCCGATGGGTTTGTCGATGGCGTTGAGGTACGGGGCGGTTACAATCCTAAAGGCACCAACTTGTTATTATCTTTGCTTAACGCTCTCCGCAAGCTTGTGCCGCGGCCGCTCTTGGTGGTGTATCACGCAATACTCAACTGGGTAAGTCAGGCACTCTACGGATTTCCGACGCGTAAGCTGGTCACCATTGGAGTGACCGGTACGACAGGTAAGACCTCCGTCATAAGCTACACAAGTGCTTTACTCGAAGCGGCCGGTTACAAAACTGGTTACATTAGTACGGCAACAATAAAAGTTGGATCACGCACACGTCTTAATCCGCTTAAGATGACGATGCCTGGTCGTTGGACGTTGGCGCGCATACTGCGGAAGATCGTGCGCAGCGGCGCTCGTTATGCCCTCATCGAGACGTCCTCACAAGGCCTTGAGCAATATCGTCATCTCGGCATTGCTTATGATGTGGCGCTGTTCACTAACTTAACACCTGAACACATAGAGGCTCACGGTTCCTTCGAAAAATACCGCCAAGCCAAAGAGCGCTTGTTTGCCGGGCTGTCCCGCACCCATCGCAAGTCCAATGTAAAAAAAATAATCGTGGTGAACTGCGACGATCCTAACGCCCACCATTTTTTGCGCTACGACGCTGACGAAAAATGGGGCTACTCACTCGAGTCGACTACAACGCAGGCTTTGCCCAATATGATTCGCCCAACTAGCTACAGTTGTGGACCAAACGGCATTAACTTTACTTTACGAGATAGCAAGGGGAACGAAATTAAAGTGCATTCAAAGTTGGTTGGCATTTTTAATCTCTACAATATGTTAGCCGCAGTTGCGGTTGCCGAGAGCCAGGGCGTAACACTCTCCGTTATTCAATCGTCCCTACAAAAATTAGAAGCTGCTCCAGGGCGCATGGAACCGATCAATCTTGGTCAACCCTTTACTGTCATTGTCGACTACGCTCACGTACCCGAGTCGCTCGAGTTAGTCTACAAAACACTGCGTCTGCAACTCGCTCCAGGTAAGAAGCTCATTGCTGTGCTCGGCTCGGCTGGTGGGGGACGCGATGTTGCCAAGAGGCCTAAACTTGGAACACTGGCGGCCCGGCTGGCTGATTTTAGCGTGATTACCAACGAGGATCCCTATGATGAAGATCCACACACAATAATTTGGCAGGTGGTCGGCGGTCTAAAAGCGGCAGGCAAACAAGAGGGTTCGGACTACGTTACACTGCTCGATCGTCGTGAGGCCATCGGCCGGGCCCTAAAAAAAGCGCAGCCGGGGGACATCGTAGTTATCACTGGTAAAGGTTGTGAACCAGTAATTATGTCTAAAGGTGGGCGCCGTATTCCGCACGATGATCGCGAAGTTGTTCGCAAACAACTTCGCGAGTTACAACGTTCCTAAGTAGGCTCTCCGAGCTTCTAGCTTCTGTCAGGTTCAAAAGCCTGCGATTATTGCATAAAAAATCAGCGTCAAACCAAGTCCAAAAGCGGCACCCCCGAGGGCCTCAAGCAGAGTATGACCCACGCGGTCTACTTGTTTTGGGACAAGTCGCTGTTTGCTTGCCGGTAAAAGTGTGCGTAATACGTTGATCGCCTTGGCATGGTTCTCCACAAACATACGTAAGCCTAGAGCATCTCGGGTAACGAGCACTGCCAAGGCCAGCGCCATGGCAAATTCAACTGACTGCACGCCGACAACCAAGGCCACCACGGTCGCGAGCGAGGTGACAAGTGCAATATGAGAGGAGGGGAACTTACCCCAAGCAAAATACTCATTAGTCTCAAACTTGCCGGTCTGTACCGCGCGGATGGCAACTTTGGTAAGCTGCGTGAACACCGTGACCAAAATGGGCCAAACAACTAAGAGTAAAAAATCAAAGTCAAGTGTCATGGGGAAGCCACCCAAGTTTACCACGCTGGTTTTTAGTCCGCTCTCGCAGCGTGCGCGGTCGACCGGCGACCACAAGCCTTGGGTAGACAAGCCGTGGGTAGGGTTACACGATGGTCGACGCTGGGTCTGGCGTACAAATCTGGCCTACCATCCCGGCCGGATTAACTTTTTCAAACCGCTCATCAAACACCGCAGGCAACTCCGTCTAGATGCGATCCTTGTCGTAACCGACCCGGCTCCATTCACTGCTAGTCGAGCCGCAGTGTCGATTGCTAATGCTCTAGGGTTTGCTTGGGATCGCCCGGTGGTATCCATCTCGACACAAGATCTTGATAGAACCTCGCCGAGTTTGCTCGTCGAGCGGGCATTAACCCAGCGCAAAGGTCCAGCCAAGTACGGTTTTTCGCTAGCTGACCGCGCCCTTCCTCACTATAACCGTAAACCATATTAGGTGTTAGGACAGGGGTTGCGGGCTGCCCGAGCCGACTCTTCCGCAGGCGGTTGTTTAGAAATGCCGTTATGGTCAACCGCCGAGGACGCAGAGTCGGCGAGGGTATGACCGCAACCCCTACCATGGGCTTGTGGATAGGGTGTGGATGTGTTGTAGTAAAGTCACCTTGAACTCGGGAGCAAATCACTTGACAGCCGTCAAGTCACCCCGTAGACTTTTCCCCATGCACACGGGGGCCCGCGCCCGCTAGCAGCAACTCAATAACCTCAGCGCCGTAAAGACGTTCGGGGTATTTTTTGCGTCTTTTGAGCCATTTTTTTGGTTCTCCAAGCAGTAAAGACGACAGCCTATGTATT
>JAZDNR010000014.1:0-39378 GCA_043799475.1 Parcubacteria group bacterium | reverse complement strand
CATACCAATGATGAGCCCAATAATCACGTAGAAAACCACGTGTCCATACGGCACTGTTATCGTATCTTTATCAGTGCGCGCAGCCTTACACGGGGTCTTGCCTTTTTGACGTGCCATCTTTTCTCCTTTGGCTTAACTAGTAGTGTCAACAGTATACTAGGAGACCTTTGGCTGATCAATCTGTGGATGATCCACGACTTTGGTTGACCGGGTGAACAGCTTGGGCAGGCTCGGTAAGCCCGGAATGGCAAAGCTGCGCCCGGATTTTGACTTTTTGGCTACGAGGGGCAAAAACACATCAAAGCGCGTACCAAGGCCTAGTTTGCTTTGGACGCTGATGTGCCCTTGTTGGCGTTGCACCAGTGTATTGGCAATAGCAAGACCTAAACCATTGCCCCCCAGCTCACGCGACCGTGATTTATCAACCCGATAAAAGCGTTCAAAGATTTTTTCTTGGTCAGTTTTAGAGATACCCGGTCCGTTGTCGACCACGCTTAATTTGGCGTAGTCGATAGCCGGAGTTTTGACAACGCTCACCGCGATGCGTCCTTGGGCGGGCGTGTATTTAATGGCGTTGTCGACCAAGATAGTGAGAACTTGTTTTATGCGGTCCTCGTCAGCATGCACAATAAGTTCCTCCTCCTCGCTCAGAATCAACTCTTGTTGTTTTTTACGCGCCAGGCTCTTCATCTGTTTGACAACATCGCGCGCCACCTTATCGAGCTCGATAAGTTTAGGTTTAAGTCGCAACAATTGATTGTCTGAGGTACTTAGGGTAAAGAGATCAGTAATAATTTTACCCATACGCTTAGTAGTCTCGTTGACTGTAATAAGTTTATCGGTAAGTTGCGTGAGGGTTGGTTCTGGATTTTGTAAGGCCACATCAATATTGCTCTGGATGATAGCCAGTGGGGTGCGTAACTCATGCGAGGCATCTTGGATGAACTGGCGCTGACGACGGAGGTTCTCCTCGATGGGATGCAGGGTTTTGACGGCTAAAAACCAAGCACCAATGCCAGCCAGTCCTAGGGCGATAGGGATAGTAAAGAGAGCACCGAGTAAAAGTTTAGCGATGGCCTCGTCAATATCGCGTAAGCTGAGTCCCGACTGGAGAACACCCAACAATTCGCCCTCCCGCGTGACTGGTTTGGCAAGAACTTGATAACGCTCAAAGGGGAGAGTGACACTGTTAAGAATTGACTCGTCGGAGTCGAGCGCTTTTTGTACGGCCGCGCTGACCGGCAACTTGTTGCGGGCGGCTTGCCAGAGAATTTGCCCGTCGGGCGCTACCATTTGGACGGAAAAACTCCGCAGGGCCTCGTTCTCGAGATTGATTTGGTCGAGCTTGGCAAAGAGCAGTTCTCCCTCGCGCAGCTCGATGAGATCGGCGAGTTGTTGGGTGTTGGTTATAAGGCGCTCGTTGAGAGTTACAAAAAGGTTGTGATGCACCAGCCCAATCAGTGCAGCCACAAAAGTTATGAGAACCCCTCCCAAGACGGCCACAAACCAGGTCACCAGCTTAACGCGGGCCGTAGCAAACTGCCTAAGCCTCCGCAGGGGCGAAAAAAAATCGCTTAAAGTCGTCATGGCGCTAGCCTAGCACCGCACTTTTTACCGTCCAGGGAGCGCCTACTTGGCGGAAATCTTATAGCCTACCCCATGAATCGTCCGGATAAGCTTGGCCTTGTGACCCTTATCGATCTTGGCGCGCAGAGTTTTGATGTGCGAGCGAATCACATCTGACCAAAGCTCAGCATTACGGTCCCAAACGTGCTCCTCAATCTCGGCCCGCGTGAGCACCCGATCGGCGTTGCGCATGAGATACTCCAGTAGCTGAAAATCTTTTTTGACCAGATCAATTTTTTTACCCGCACGTATGATGTCATGTGTGGCAGGATCGAGTGTGAGATCACCTACTTGGAGAACTGGTTTTTTCTCAGTGCTAGCCCGGCGCAAGAGCGCACGCACTCGTGCTGAGAGTTCTCCAAAAGCAAACGGTTTGGGCAAGTAGTCGTCCGCACCAGCATCCAGTCCGACGGTTTTGTCCTCGACGGTACCTTTGGCAGTGAGCATTAGTATCGGTGTCGAGATACCGTCGCCGCGTAGACTCTTGGTGATAGAGACACCGTCCTTATGCGGCAACATGATGTCCATAATGATCACGTCGTAGGCGTTCTCCCGGGCTAAGCGCTCGCCCTCAGCGCCATCAAAGGCCAAGTCCACGGCGTACTTTTGGTACTCGAGCCCCTCTTTGAGAGGTTTGGCAAGCTCTTTTTCGTCTTCGACTAGTAGTAATCGCATAAGGAGAACCTATCTATACCACTGCAGTACAATTGTGAAAAGTTTAGGTACTTTTTGTGAAACCACTCATTCTAGCTTCCGCCGTCTCATTGACTACTGATACGCGCAGGCTAAGTGAGTTTGCGTCTGACCAAGGAGTACTACGGCTTGAAATAGCTCGTGATGTTCGCCCCTTTTTTTATATTCCGGAACGAAGCACTTGGTCGGCAAGGTCACGCACTTTACCGCCAAAATCGAGATCGCGAGCTTTGCGTAGAAGATCAAAATTGTCGTCGAGCAAACCCAACACGAGTGTGCCGATGGCAGAGAGCGGGTCGCGGGCCAGCAACGAGCTCGCGGTTTGGCGTGCTTTTTCCTCCTCATCAGTCTTTAGGTAGCCAAAGGCAACCATGCCTTCGGCGGTTGTACTGCGATCGTTAAACTTTCTAAAGTTCCGCGCTAGCTCAAGTGCCTCGTCGTACTGCTCCACATCAACGTACAGCCAAAAGAGTGTATCGTAGAGTTGTTCAGACTTAACACCATCTTTGAGAGCCGCCGCGAGTAGCGCAATGGCCTCCTGGCGTTCTCCTGTAGTGTCGAGCAACTTGGCGAGTGCCACATACACCTGCGGCTCTTGGTAGCGTTGCTCAAGCGCCAACTCGTAACGCTCGCGCGCCAAGTCCAGATCATCCGTCGCCTCAGCTAGCAGTCCCTCCACATAACGGGAGAACCCAAAACTCGGATCAAGCCTGACGGCTTTCTCGAGCGAATCGCCTGCCGCGTCATACTGTTTGAGCAAAACCTCAGCCAGGGCACGATTGACCCAGGCATCACGATATTCATCGTCCTCATCGGTAGCAGCACTTAACTCGAGCAGCGCTAAATCGAACTCATTACGCTCGAGTAGCCCAGCTCCCACTAGTGTGAACTCATAGGCGGGATTGTCCGGCTTACCGGCAAGTTGCTCGGCCAGCGGCTTTAGAGCTCGCGCGGTCTCTTGGACCCCAAGCTGATCGGCTGTGAGCAAGTCATCAAAAGTGCGACCTGATTTACTCGGCTCTTTATGAATCGCGCGGATGGCCTGCACTAAGCGAGCTTCAGCGTGCTTACTGCTAGCTTTTAGCGTGTCAGATATGCGATCGTCGCCCAGCATACCCTGCTGCCGGGCGTAGGCCAGGCTTGCTTTACCAAAGAGCGCGTCGGCAAAACTGGAGTCTCTCGCGAGCGCCCGATCAAAGGCGGCCTCGGCCTTATCTAGTTGGCGACTTGCCAAGTACGACTGGCCCAGTGCGCTAAGGTAAGTAGTGTTACTCGAGTCCAACCGTTCGGCCTGCTCTAAATAAGATTGCCCTCCGCCATGATCGCCCTTGCGTTCAAAAATCTTGCCGGCGCGGTAAGCTGCCTCTGCTGCTGGGGCTCGCGCCACGCTGCGTAGAGCCAGGGCTTGCTCGTAAAATTCTACCGCCTGCGTTAGTTCAAATTGCTGTTCGGCCTGCTTACCCTCCTCAAGTAAGGCCGCCGCTTTGACGCGACCATAGGCAGCAAAACGCAGATAGGCATACACACCAGCACCAAGCATCAATATTAAAAGCGCAATCCAGATAATTCGCCAAGTTACTTTGCGACGCCTGAGTTTACGTTGCAGCGACTGTTCAATATGCGGATCTTCGATCCGCGCGGAGAGTACAACCATTGCCGGATAGTTTACCTCAGCTGACCTAGTTCTTGCACGAGGTTGGTAAGCTCAGTTACGCGCTTACTAAGTTCAGTCTGTCGCTCACGCTCTTTGACGATAACGGACGCCGGAGCTTTGCTGACAAAGGTTTTGTTTTTGAGACGCTTCTCAAGCGATGCGAGCACTTGTGTAAGCTTGGCGAGCTCTTTGCTAACACGGGCGTGCTCGCGTTTGATGTCGGCATGTGCAGTTACGTCAGCAACAAACTTCCATGACCCCGCCGTACGGGTAACGCCTTTACCGGTCCTTCCATCCGTCAACGCGATACGTGCAAGTTTTTCAACCATCGCCGTTTGTGACTTGGGCAGCGTGCCTTTGATAAGCGTCACTGTTACAACTTTCTTAGGTTCAATGTGGTAGTCCGCTCTGACAGCACGCAGGGCGGTTACAAGCGCGCGAAGTTCTCCAAAGGTCCGAGCCGCGGTCGGATTACGTAGAGCTTTATTACTACTTGGCCAAGACGCCACAATCAGATCGGGTCGACGCGCAATCTCGGGATCGGCCTTTTTTAACTCCTGCCAGAGCACTTCCGTAACAAAGGGCGCAAAGGGATGTAAAAGCGTAAGCACCTGCTCCAGCACCGCCAGGAGAACATCGTTTTTTGCCGGCCCCGGTTGCTGTTTGGCAATTTCGAGGTACCAATCGGCAAAGTCGCTCCAGATAAAGTCAATCAGCGCTTGCGAGGCGTCCGAAAAACGGTAGCCCTCGATTGCGCGCGTGACCGTCTCGGTAAGTTCATCCAGACGATGCAAAATCCACTGGTCTTCTAACCCGAGAGAATCAAGCTTGATATCGACCAACCGCTTGCAAGTCCGTTCACACTTAGTTGTCGTAATTACAAAGCGACCAACATTCCACAATTTATTAATAGTGTTGCGATACCCTTCAATTTTTTTTCCGCAAAGACGGTTGTCTCGGCCGGCCGAAACACCTGTTACGAGTGAGAGGCGTACCGCGTCCATACCGTATTTGTCAGCTACATCCAAAGGATCAATACCGTTGCCTTTTGACTTGGACATTTTTTGACCATCTTTGTCGAGTACCAAGCCATGCATGTACACTTTTTTGAACGGTATTTCTCTTTGCAAATACAAACTCAGCATAACCATGCGGGCGACCCACAAAAACAAAAGATCACGACCCGTCTCCATCACGTCCGTAGGGTGCCAAAAGTCTAGGTCCTTGGTCTTTTTGGGCCAGCCTAATGTCGCAAACGTCCATAGCCCCGACGAAAACCATGTATCCAATGTATCGAGGTCTTGTTTGACGTCGCCTCTGCACTTGGGACACTTTGCCGGTGCCTTAGACGCAACGATGCGATGTTCACATTTGGTACAAGTGAACACAGGAATACGATGACCCCACCAGATTTGCCGCGAGATATTCCAGTCGTGCAAATTCTCCATCCAATCTAGATAGATTTTTGTAAAGTAGCGTGGAGTAAAATCAATTGAGCCATTTTTTACCGCCTCGATCGCTTTTTCGGCGAGCGGCGCTACTTTTACAAACCATTGGTCCGAGATAAGCAGTTGAACACGGGCGTCACAACGGCTACAGGCCGGCGTAGAATGCTTCGTTTCTTCTATATGATCCAGAAAACCTAGTTTTTGTAGCCGTGCAACCACCGCCTCGCGCGCATCCTCGATCTGCAAGTCGGTAAACTCTTTGGCCGCTTTAGTCATACGACCGCTCTCGCCTATGACATTGATCGCCTGCAGATTATGTCGTGTGGCAATATCGTAGTCGGCTAGATCGTGTGCAGGTGTCACTTTGAGTGCACCGGTTCCAAAGTGCATATCGACATGTTTGTCGGCGATGATTTTGATCTCGCGTTCCATCAAAGGCAACACAACATGTTTGCCGACCAACTTTTTGTAGCGCTTGTCGTCCGGATTAACAGCCACGGCCGTATCACCAAGCATGGTCTCCGGTCGTGTAGTCGCCACCATAATCGACTTGTTGAGTGACCATTCTCCATCCTCCACAATCGGGTACTTAATAAACCAGAGCGAACCCGGTACTTCCTCGTACTCGACTTCGATGTCCGAGAGTGACGAGGCGCAGCGTGGACACCACGAGATAATGCGTTTGCCACGATAAATCAGACCGTCGTTATACATACGGATAAACGATTCATTGACGGCGCGTGTCATTTGTTCGTCCATTGTGTAACGCTCGCGCGACCAGTCACAGGAAACTCCCAGGCGTCGTATTTGGTCGCGGATACTTTTTTGTGAATCAGCCACAAAGGCGCGTACTCGTTTGAGATACTCTTCTCGCCCCAAGTCATGTTTGGTTTTGCCCTCTTCCTCAGCCAACTTTTTTTCTACAAGCGCGTTGGTTGGCAGCGCCGCATGGTCCGTCCCCGGTATGAACACCGCGGCCTTACCACGCATGCGTTCAAATCTAATCAAAATATCCTCGATGGTACCAGCGGTGGCGTGTCCTAAGTGCAGCCGCCCCGTGGCGTTGGGTGGGGGCATAGCAATGCAGTAGGCCTTTTTACTCGGATCGATCACGCCCCTAAAATAGCCAGCCTTCTCCCAAAGTTGGTAAGTTTTGACCTCGTAATCAGCCGGACTATAAGCCGGCGGCAGAATTACCTTAACCCGGGCCTGGCTGGACTTTGCAGACATGGCTAGATACTCGCGCAAAACCCGCGCCCGCGCAACGGACAACTAAACTAGCGCTTAGCTTCTACAAAGTTTATGGCTTGACCGACTTTAATCACTTTACGCGCCTCAACATAGGCACCATCTTTTCCTTTTAGCGTAACGTAGTTGTCGATGCGCTCGAACTGTTTAACGTCGGCCTTAACTTTAACGCTAAAGCTAATCGTAACTTGTTCACCTACTTGACTTGTGACTGGCACTTGTAGACCAGTAACTTTAATAAAACCGGTCCCATTTTTGCCACCTGTACTAGAGACCTCAACCTGTTTGGGGTTTGGTGCCGAGATCAGCTTGGGTTCTTCTACTAAGGCCGGCATGTCGTCCATGAGATTGGCACTGATCTCGTCAACTTGACCGATGTTAGTGATGGCGAGCGTGTAGGTCAGGGTGTCACCGGCTTTAACCGCTCCTGCGTTGTCGTCTGCTACACTCTTACCCATCTCGAGCACAGCGCGATCTGTGGGCAAGGGCACAATCTGATATGAGCGCGTGGTAGTAGCTAACGTGGCTCCAGTGCTACTCAAAATCGTCACGCGGTCAGTACAGATTAACGGTGAAATTTCGGGAAGGGCGACATCCAGCCGCATAGCGTAGCTAAAGGAGCGATTAAACTTCCCTGGTTTTAGCGTGTCTACATCCCACCGCACCTTGGTGTCGTCGGCTCTACCTGTGACCGGACGCATCTCAGTGGCTGCCTCGACGCAGGCATCATCAAAGTCAGAGATTAGACTTAGTCGAGTACGGTCTTTAAGCGCTTGATTGGCTCCGACATCAATCCGCACCCCGATAGCTTGGCCCGGGTAAAAGGTGTAGGCCCGGTCGACTGACAGCGGGTCCTCTTTGAGCAGCGCTCCGGGAATAGTTGGGTCCAGATAAGACAAATCGAGGCTGAACTGTGATTCACCCGTAAGTGCGATCGGTACAAAAACCTGCACCTCAAATCCAACATCGTTTGCGCTGGTCGGTGCGGGGACAGATACCAAAATCGGATTGGGAACCGTTACGCGGCCAGGAAAAGGCAGTGTCACTAGCATCTCGTGGTTCCCATAAGAAACTGGCGAAAAACGCGCCGTACCATTGGCATCGGTTACCTGGTTGCTAACTGTGCCACTTTGCTCAGTGAGCTGCAGCTGTACCTCTGCTACACGCCCTGTATCGCCATTGCAGCTGCCATCCTCGTTTTGATCAATACAAGTAATCGCCAAGACTGCGGCCGAGCCGGGGGTGCTGGACCCGCGGTAGCGGATAAAGGTCGCGATTTGATCGCCAAAAAAGTAAGCAATCAGAGCGGCTACAACTACGATACCAGCAATGAGTGCCGGTACGAGCCAGGGGCGCTTAGAGCTGGGGGAAGATCGTTTAGCCATGACCTATATAGAGTAACTCACCTGCAGCCCACTGCTACACCCCACTGTGGACAACAAGGTCAAGGTTAGAGTCGGCTTGTAAGCTCGCAATCCGGTCGTAAGCTCCGCGCTTGTACTTGAGGGCCCCAACAGCCGCAATCATTACGGCATTATCGGTACAAAACTCAAAGGAGGGTATTTCTAGGTGAACCGCCCTGTTACCTTTGATCCTGCGACTTAAATTGGCGAAATGTTGAGCCGCTTGGCTGCGTAAACGCTGGTTAGCAGCTACTCCTCCGACAATCCAGAGTTCTCGGGCCTGATAACGCGCGAGCGCACGCAGCGCTTTGCCGAGGAGCGTGTCCACTACAGCTTGTTCAAAACTGGCTGCGAGATCAGCCAGGTACCTGCGCCGTTGCCGCGGCGAGAGCCGTTCTACCGTACGAGCAACATCGCTTTTAAGCCCCGCAAAAGAAAAATCAAAGTTAGGCATGTTGAGCATGGGTCGGGGAAAGGCAAAGGCCGTTGCGTCGCCGCCCTTGCCAGCTTCACTGATGGCCGGTCCACCGGGGTAAGGTAAACCCAGCAACTTAGCAACTTTGTCAAAAGCTTCCCCGGCAGCATCGTCACGCGTTCGGCCAAGCAACTTATAGCGACCAATTTCTCTTAGAAGTATGAGCTCAGTGTGTCCGCCCGATACCGTGAGAACAACGATCGGTAAACGTTTTTTCTCAAAACGTAGTGCGCCGCTGCTGCGTAGCCATCCGCGAGCGCGTTTGCCTGTCCGCCTCGTGAGAAGGTTCGAGAGAACATGACCTTCTATATGGTTGACGCCGATAAGTGGAATATTGAGAGCAAAACTGAGTGACTTGGCCGTCTCGAGACCGACCAAGAGTGAGGTAATCAGGCCTGGGCCGCGGGTGACTGCAATGGCATCGAGTTCTCCTGGCTTGACCTGGGCCTTGCGCAGAGTTGCCTCGATAACAGGAATAATTTTTTCGGTGTGAGCGCGAGCGGCCACCTCGGGCACAACCCCGTGCGTCACGCGGTGCAGATCAATCTGCGAGGAGACGACTGCTGAGAGCAAATCTAGCCGACCGTTAACCACGGCTGCGGCAGTTTCGTCACAACTCGACTCGATCCCAAGGATAAGCATACTTAGGCAGTTTTGCGCGTTGACGCGACTCGCGCAAGCCCATAGTATCAGCGCGGGTCCCATCGTCTAGCCTGGCCTAGGACGTCTGGTTTTCAGCCAGAAAACTCGGGTTCGAATCCCGATGGGACCACCACACTAAAGAAAAATGTATCTCCAGGCTGCGTTTAGCTTAGACTCGTGACCCAGTGCCATTAGTGCACCAGAAAGTGAGGGTACTCCCTTGAAGGTCTAGTGCGGGAGCCAGGACTCAATCCGGCTCCCCTTTTTTAATAAGTGTAGCCTGCAAAACCAATACCGCCCCCTTACGGGGGCGGTATTGGTCGCGCCTTAGTTAGGCGCGAGGCGCGTTAGCGACGGTAGTCGCGGCGGCGCTGGGCGTGGCAGTCCCGACAGTAGATGGGGCGCTGACCGTCCGGTTCGAACGGTAGCTCGGTGATCTGGTTCCCGCAGTTTGAGCAGGTCCAGGCACCTTTCACCATCTGGCGTCGGAATCCACCTTGGCCGTTTGACGGCCCGCCCGGTCGATTTTGATCGAAGGGCACTGTGATTCCTTACTTAATTTATTAACTGACTACTGGGCTTTTTGCCTCTTTGTCCTTCGATTACTCGAGAACCGAGTACTAAAACTTTTTGTCGCGGAGAGTGTAGCAAATCTCGGCACTTTGTCAAGGGTAACAGTTTTGCTAGCATGCCGGCGTTGCTCGTGAGTGCCCGTTCCTTATGCTAGAGAGGCGATTACCGTGTCCCGGCGTTTTAAAGGCATGGGGAACGGGCCGCTTACATAAGTGGTCAGGCGGTCATTCCCTGACTACACCGGGGGTTGGACTCGTCTTTCAACCCCCATCTTTATTTTGGCCCCAAATCTTTGCGATAAAGGGCCTCAAATGGTCCAAAAAGCCCCGCTGCGCCCAGTCTGCACATAGTCTTGACAGGACCGGGATTAACTGGTAAGTTCCTTGAATCCTCTGGGAACAGCGCCAACCATGGTGCTCCCCGGGGTGTTCTCTCCACACGTCCGATCCTTTATTTCGTCGGTGTTAAGATCAGGAGGTGTTCCGTGCGCAAGTATCGGGACAGCCGCCCGTTCACGTAGCGAGCCACGGCATGTCGCGCGTTCACGCGGCGTCCGCACGTCGTCCACTTAATAACAAGATGTGCGAAGCGCTCCTCGTAGGCCCATGGTGTACCAGACATACCAGGGACAACTTTGTCCCACAACCTCAAAGAGGTCTAGGTCACTCGGGGCTTACCGTCTGACAGTCGCACCTCGTCACCGGTCGATCTTTGACAGAGACAGACTGCGGACGCCGCAACCTTATGTGGCCGGCTTCACACACCGGCTTCAATCAGATTCATCCCGTTGGCGCGTATAGATAGAATCGCGAAGATCGCGCAGGGAGAAAGGAGTAGAACATATGCGGACCCCTGCAGCGTCAGGATCATCCGCGGCTCTGGCGCTAAAACGCCGAGCCACAATCCCTGTCGAGGGGGAGCATCCTCGACTAAGGGCCCATCGCATCACGATAGGGCCCTAAACATTTTTATGAGCACATTTAGTGTTCAGGCTGGTGACCTGTTTAGCGTGGTTTGGATTGTGGTCGCGGTCGCTTGGTCAACACGCGCAGATGCTCGGCAAAGTCTGCCTGTGTAGGAACGCTTACCATACGTCCATCAAGTACGTAGGTGCGACACCGCAGGCCATAAGTGAGGCTGCTTGGTTCTCCAAACATATCGAGACCCTCAATAATAAATGTTGGTGAGCCGATAAAGTGCTTAGCCTCTGCCTCGGCTTGGGTTTTGATCTCACGAGGTTCAACCGTGGTGCTTTTAGACATGCTAAGCGCGTGCAAAGCGGCGTTGAGATTGCCGATAGCGGCAAGATAATTGGGGCAGCCTTTAAAGTAGAGAACTTGGATGTGCATAGGTGGATAAAGTGTAGCTTGCCGCGTGATATACTCCCAGCTACAAAATCACTTCCCAGTACACAACGCTCTCCAGTCGAGAGCGTTGCGTGTTTTTGTTCAAACTAAAGCAGACCGAGTTGTAAGCGGGCCGATTGCGACATGCGACTTGCATCCCAAGGCGGATCAAAGGTGATCGTCGTCTGGCAGGCTTTGACGTGAGGTAACTTTTTGATCTTTGATTCGATTTCACCTGCGATTGTCACTCCCATTGCACAGCCGGGCGTAGTCAGGGTCAGAGTGACGGACACATGGTACCCGCTTTTTTTGGTTCCCTTAATTTGGTAACGGTAAATAAGGCCGAGGTCGACGATACTGACGGGGATCTCGGGATCATAGCAAGTTTGGAGTTCTCCCAGGACCTGCTGCTCTATAGAGTTAGCTGGGTGTGTAGGGACGTGTCTCATTGTGCCGCCGTATTGCTTAGTAGTTTTTTAAGCGCGTGCCAGGGCAACATGACGCATTTGATACGGGCCGGGTAGCGCGCGACCGAGGCGAGCGGTTGGAGTGACTCAAGGGTCGCGTTGGTTGGTATGGCGTGCAGGCCAGTGACCATCCGCTGGACTTGGTCGCAGAGTTCTAGTATCTCAGCCTTTGATTTTTTTTGTGTCGTAGCGGCCATGAGCGAGGCCGAAGCCTTGGAGAGCACACAGCCATGTGCAACACAAGCAATTTCGTGAAGTCCCTGTCTCTGGCCAATGGCACGCGCAAAGACGGTTAGACTGTCTCCACACAGTGGATTGTAGGCGTGCGTTTGCTGACTACCCTCGAGCGGATGGGCGTGCCGTGGCCGACTGGCGTGATCCAAGATCGTTTCTTGGTAAAGATCTTCGCTAAGGCTGTTCATGTTAGTGCACAGGCTTTTTTTAGCGCGGCCACTAGCGCCAAGACATCCGACTCATCGCTGTAACCCGCAAAAGAAGCGCGACAAATTGCCTCAAAGCCGAGCGAGCGGACGAGTGGTTCTGCACAGAGCAGGCCGGTACGAATAGCGACACCCTCACGATCAAGTATGGTCCCTACGTCGTGTGCATGAAGGCCTTCTACCACAAACGACACAAGTCCCGAGCTTCCCCGAGAAAGCACTTTAACTCCTGGGAGCTTAGCTAACTCTTTAGTAGCTTGAGCGGCCAGCATCCGCTCGTGTTCTCCTAGATTGGCGACACCGTGACGATTGATATAGTTAAGAGCAGCGACCAGACCAATCGCCCCAGCAACGTTAGGAGTCCCCGCCTCAAATTTTTGCGGCAGCGCAGCATACGTCGTGGTCTCAAATGAAACGCTCTCAACCATGTCGCCACCCGTTTGGTAAGGCGGCATCGACTCAAGTAGTGCACGCCGGCCAAAGAGCACGCCAATCCCTGTTGGACCATAGACTTTATGCCCGGAGAACACGTAAAAATCAGCCCCGAGCTCGCTTACATCGACGGGCAGGTGGCCGACCGCTTGTGCGCCATCAACGACGACAATCGCACCTTGCGCGTGAGCTAAGTCAGCGACCTTTCGGATCGGTGTGACCGTGCCGAGTACGTTAGAGACGTGTGCGAGAGCAACAATTTTGGTTTTAGAGGAGAGAAGTTTTGCTAAATCCTGCAATTTTAGAGTTTGATCCGGCGCTAGTTCCCAAACCTGTAGCTTGGCGCCTGTTTTTTTGGCCACTACCTGCCATGGCACTATGTTGGAGTGATGTTCAAGGCGCGTCAGAATAATTTCGTCGCCTGGCTTGAGCACTGACTGGCCGTAACTCTCCGCCACGAGATTGAGTGCTTCGGTCGCATTACGGGTGAACACGATCTCCGCTGGATCTTTGGCAGCGATAAACTTTTGTACGGTTTTGCGAGATTGCTCATAGGCCTGGGTCGCGCGCACACTCAGTTCGTAAACTCCACGGTTTATATTAGCGTTAGCAGACTCGTAAAATTCCTGCATCGCAGCCAGTACTTGGCGCGGTTTTTGTGAGGTCGCAGCGCTATCGAGATAGACCAGTGGGCGGCCGTTTTTTGTGCAGCGAGAGAGGATCAAAAAGTCAGACTTTGGTAACAACGAAGATCTCACGGTTGATTGAGGATTCTGTCGAGTATTCTGTCGAGTGCGCCTTCGATAAGTTCTTGCGCGTACGGATTAGCTGCGGCATCAGCCAACACAAAAGCACGTAGGAGCAAGCGTTGGGCTTGATGCGGGGTGAGCCCGCGACTTTTGAGATAAAAAAGTACCTGCGGATTGAGTTGACCAGTGGCCGCTCCGTGCGAGCAATGTACTTGATGGTTGGCTACATGGAGCTCTGGCCGAGCAAAACCTTTGGCGGTTGAGTCTAGTAAAAGCGTTTTGAGAAGTTGTTCAGAGGTGGCTTGGGTTGCACCGTGTCTAACAAAAACTTTACTATGCGTAATAGCACTGGCTTGCCCCGCTACAACCGCCCGATAGAGCTGACGAGACTGGGTTGCAGCCGAACAGTGCTCGACACTTGTGTGACATCCAACTTGATGATTTTGTGTAGCAAGTAAGAGACCGCGCAGATCTGCGTTAGCCCCTTTGCCAGCTAGCCTGACGTGATATTCGTGGCGCGCTAAAGCTGATCCACTCGAGACAAGCCATGACTTGAGCAAGGTTTGTTCTGCTAAAAATGCAGTATGAATAGTAATGAGGCGAGCCACGCTCGCTGCCTCAATTATGTGCGAGAGTTGAGCTAGAGGATCGAGCTCAAAGTCGATCTGGGGCCAGATTAAACCATTGTGCGCTCCAGATGCGTTGTATCGCTCGTGCAAATTTACCAAAGCACCAGCCCCAATACGGACCTTGAGCTTTGGGCGAACCAAAGTGTTGGCGCCTAAGTTGGGTAATGTGAGAACGAGTGGCTCTTGGAGTTTGGTCCCAGCTGCAACTGTGAGAACTTTGTTGACAAGCTGCACGCCGCGGGGTTGCTTGGTTAGTTGAAACTCAGCGATAGCGGGTCGATAGCGACCAACGAGTTTGGAGACGTCGGTGTAGCGCCAATCTTCTTGGCGAGTTGTCGGCAGTTGCAAGGGTGTTAGTGCTATCTGCTTCATGCGCGTGCCTCGACAAGTTGGCCGGTCGCAAGATGGTGCACCGCATCTGGCTTTATTTTCTTAAGTAGCGCCGGGTTGTGCGTAATGACGAGAATAGTACGCGCGGGTGCACGGAGTTTTTGCAACACCCTAATAATAAGTTCGGTACCTTGACTATCAACGCCGGAGTCGAGTTCATCCAAAATTATGAGACTTGGCTCGAGCAACAAAAGTTGTAATAACTCTAAGCGCTTTTTTTCGCCCCCGGAGAACCCCACATTGATAGGGCGCTCGAGCATGTTGGCTGGCAGGCCCACGACCGCCAACTTTTTTTTGAGGAGAACTAAAAATGTATTTGGGCTCTGCGGCTCAAACCCCTGAGCGCGCGCTTGCTCACCCAACACAGCATGTAAAAAACTGGCTACTGACAAGCCCGGGATCTCCACGGGGTGCTGAAAAGCTACAAACAGTCCCACGCGCGCACGCTCCTCGGGAGCAAGTGCCAGCAAGTCAATCTTGCCGTAGAAAATGCTGCCCTGTGTGATGACGTAGCGCGGATCACCCGCAAGAACATGTGCGAGGGTGCTCTTACCAGATCCATTGGGTCCCGCGATGACATGCAACTGACCCGGCAGAACTTGTAGCGAGAGGCTCTTAAGGATTTCTTTACCCTGGCATGTTACGGCTAGGTTTTTAATGGAGAGTACGTTTTTTACTGCGCCGGACATAGACATGACTAAGCGATGCTCCCTTCTAGGCGTAACCCCAGGAGATTACGTGCCTCGACGGCAAACTCCAGGGGTAGGCGACTTAACACTTGACGCCCAAAACCGTTAATGATCAGGCTGACCGCTTGCTCCTCGTCGATACCGCGCTGCTTGAGATATAGCAACTGGTCCTCGCGGATCGTCGTGGTGCTGGCCTCATGCTCGAGTTCTGTATCACCGCGACGCGCCTCTATATACGGTAGGGTCTCGGCCTCACACTGGCTGCCCAGCATTAGAGAATCGCACTGCGTGTAGTTACGCGCACCCCGAGCCTTACCGAGCACTCGCACGAGTCCGCGGTAGATGTTACGTCCACGTCCCGCCGCAATACCTTTAGCGATAATGGTACTGCGTGTGTTCTTACCGATATGGATCATTTTGCTACCTGTATCAGCTTGCTGGTGGTTGGCGGTGAGCGCCACCGAGTAAAATTCACCGACCGAGTCGTCGCCTTGGAGGATTACGCTGGGGTACTTCCAAGTTATGGCAGAACCCGTCTCGACCTGAGTCCAGCTAATTTTGCTGGCACACCCTGCGCATTTACCACGCTTGGTTACAAAATTGTAAATGCCGCCTTTGCCGTTGGCGTCGCCGGGGTACCAGTTTTGGACAGTAGCATAGCGTACTTCGGCGCGATCTTTGGCGACGATCTCAACTACGGCAGCGTGCAATTGGTTCTCATTGCGGCGTGGGGCAGTACAACCCTCAAGATAGCTGACGTACGAATCGTCTTCGGCAATTATTAGGGTGCGTTCAAATTGACCAGTACCAGCCGAGTTGATTCTAAAGTAGGTCGAGAGATCCATCGGACAATGCACCCCGCGCGGAATGTAGCAAAAGGAGCCATCGCTAAACACGGCAGCATTGAGACTGGCAAAGTAGTTATCACCAAAGGGCACGACGCTGCCGAGGTACTGCCGCACCAAGTCCGGATATTCACGCACCGCCTCGCTCATACTGCAAAAGAGAATCCCAAGTCTGCGCAGTTCTGCCTTAAAAGTAGTAGCGACCGAAGCACTGTCGACCACGGCATCCACCGCCACTCCCGAGATGCGTTTTTGCTCCTCGAGCGGAATCCCCAATTTGTTAAACATACGCACAATCTCCGGATCAATCTCGTCGAGCGATTTGAGGGCGCGGCGTTTGGGTGCCGCGTAGTAGCGGATCGCCGCATAGTTGATCGGCGGGAACTTCACATTTTGCCAAGCGGGAGGTGTGAGCGCACGCCAATGCCGGTAAGCACGCAGCCGCCACTCGAGAAGCCACTCCGGTTCATGTTTTTTAGCCGAGATCGTACGGATGATGCCTTGGTTGAGTCCAATCGGCACCCTATCGCTCTCAATTTTGCTAGAGAAGCCGTGACGGTAGGGACGGAAGCTGACTCGTTCGATGGCGTTAGGCTTGGACATGCCACTTGCGTGATTTTGTTGAGAGTGACGCCTGGTGCATGTCGGCGACAGTGATCGATTCAAGTGACCGCAGGACGTGTGTGTTGACGTGGCTCCAGTTGGCGCGCGTCTTGCAGGTTTGTTCAACCGCGCACGTCCCAGACGAGGCTAAACAATCTGTCAATGCAATCGGCCCCTCAAGTGCACGAACAACATCTGCTAGTGAGATCTCAGTTGGATCGTGTGCCAGCCGATACCCGCCCGTTGCTCCGCGACTCCCAATCAACAGACCAGCTCTTGCCAGCAATTTACACACCTTGCTCACTGTCGGCAGGGGAACTCCGGATTGCCGTGAGAGTTCTGAGGCTGACACTCCGCTAACGCCAAATCCGCGCTTGTCAGCCACAAAGAGCGTCAGAAGGTCGATTCCGTAATCGGTAAGCTTGCCTATACGCAGCATAAAATTAATTAGTACTAGATTTGTACTATATTCAGCATTGAGCCGCACGTCAACTGGTTGCACTGGTTCACCGGTCTTTACGAGCCTTCACTTGCACACCAGCCTCACTGCTCTATAATCGCCAATCCGCTCTTTGGGCACCTTACCAATCTCAACAACTCCATCGCCAATAAGGAGCAATGCTCGTGCAATCACAAATGCTGCCATTCCCACGCGCCATCGTGAGCGACTTCGACTTTACCGTCTCGCATTTCATTAGCGGTATCGAGACGGTACTCGAGCTCTTTACGTCGCGCGGAGTACCGCACGACGTTGCCCACACATCTTGGCAAGCCGCTGAAGAACGTGGGTTCTCCCTCAGAGTATTTACTGAGGAGATCGAGCTCCGCACCTCTCGTCATTTTGCGCCATCTGCACTCAAGGTCGACTTTACCAAATGGATGATCAAAAACATTCGTCCGTACGAGGACAGCTTTCTGGCTTTTGTGGCCTGGCAGGCCCTCAGAATCCCTGTCATCTTTGTAAGCTTTGGTGACACTGTCTACCAACGCGACAAAATCGCACTGAGCACGCTGCCACACACCGGCATGCATATTGTCCAAAACAAATCGCATAAGGTGAACATCGTACGAGAGATTCTGCGGCTCTACGGCCCACCCATTATTCATCTCGAGGACGACGTGACGATTCTCGACGTCATCTATGAGACGGGCCTCGGTATGCAGATTCAAACCATCTGGGTACACCGACCGGATAGTCCCTACGCTACGACACCGGCGCGCTACCCACATCTTGTGATCACCGCCTTGACTGATCTCTCGTTTAGTAACGCTTAGTAACCTAGCCACAAACGGCAAAGGGAGTGTGACATGCCCAAAACTAACCGTCGCACGGGGATCGTTCGGTCGGCCACTTTGGCCGACCTCAGAGCGATCGCCTCAATCAATGCCCACGTTTTTTTGGGGAATCGCGATGATCCCAAGGCCGCCTACTCTTGGACTCTGTGCGGTTATCGCGCAACGCCAAAGGAGCGCCTCTTTGTGTGCTGCGTTGGAGGACGCATCGTCGGCTACACCAAGTGGGCCATCCATGGAGGTTTTAGACGCCCCACCCCGGTCGTGGAGCTGGTCGAGCTCGGCATCGATCCATTTTGTCAAGGTCGCGGTTACGGGACCCTCCTGACCGAAGATGGACTCACCACCATGGCCACCTGGGTCCGGGAGAACAACCGACGCATCGAGAGCCACATTACCTTTATCGTGTGGTGCTACGCCGACAACCAAAATGCCGTGGCGATCTACAAACGGCACTTTGGCAAGCATTGCGGAACTCGTAAACAGCATGCTGATCGCCGTGAAGTTTGCTTTATGCGACGGGTTCCCCTTGTGCTGCCGCTGCGCGCCACATCCAAGGCAGCGTGACCTAACTCTTGAGCCTCAGGAATTAATTCTTGAGGCTCTCATTTATATTGACCCCGGAACAATTGTGCGGTACACGTGGGCACTTGATGATCTACTTAGACCACGCTGCCGCCACGCCAATTGATCCACGAGTGATCGCGGCGATGGAGCACAGCCTAAAAACCGACTATGGCAATCCATCTGGAGCGCATGCCCTGGGACGAGTTGCCCGTCAATCGCTCTCAGATGCACGCACGCGAGTCGCTCGAGTACTCGGCTGTTCTCCGGACGAATTGATTTTTGTTGGATCCGGAACCGAATCCGATAACACCGCCATCTTAGGAGTCGCAAGAGCGGCCCAGCGTGCGGGTCGAGGCAAACACGTCATAGTCTCTGACATCGAGCACAAAGCCGTGCTTAAAGCCGCTGAGGTACTTGAGCGCGAGGGCTTTGACGTTACACGTTTACCGGTCGACCAACATGGCATCGTGGTGCTTGGGTCGCTCAAAAAAGCACTGCGCCCGGATACGGTACTGGTCTCGGTTATGTATGCCAATAATGAGATCGGGACTATTCAGCCCTTGCGCGAACTTGCTCGGCTGGCACATGCACATAAGGTGCCCCTACACACCGATGCTTGCCAAGCGGCCGGTGCGCTCCCACTCAAAGTGACTGATTTGGGCGCTGATCTCATGACGCTCAATGGCAGTAAGATCTACGGCCCCAAGGGTGTTGGTCTTTTGTACTGCCGCAAAGGTGTTGAACTTGACCCATTGATTGTTGGCGGTAGTCAAGAGGATGGCAAACGCGCTGGCACGGAGAACCTCGCGGCAATCGTTGGGTTTGCGATCGCTCTAGAGATCGCGGAGGTAGAACGTGAGCAAACTTCGGCCCGGCTGGTGTCACTACGCGATTGGGCGATTAAAAAAATTTTGACCGAGATACCAAGCGCAGAACTCACTGGACATGCCACCCTGCGACTACCCAATAATATTCATGTGTCATTTGAGGGCATCCAAGGCGATGCGCTGGTAAGCTTGCTCGACGACGCAGGCCTGGCAGCGTCGGCTGGCTCAAGTTGTGACTCAAAAAGTTTTGCGCCCTCACATGTCATGCTGGCGTTGGGACTGCCTTACACACGTGTCGACGGTAGCTTACGTCTTACTCTGGGTCGTTCCACTACTAAAGATCAACTCCAAAAAGCGATCGACATCTTACGGTCAAGTGTTGCGCAGCTCCACAAGCGTGCTGCGCCCAAACGCTAGGCTACTGGTGCACCTTTTTAGATCCCCTTAGACAAATGTTAATCTTTTGTTAAGCGCTCTGGCTTACCCTGTCTACAAGATATGCTAACCTAAAACTACCCATGAAAACTAAGCCAACTTTACAAGGGATTGCAGCAGCGATTGATCGCCACGAAAAATATTTCGTAAAGACCGATAAAAAGTTCGGCCGGATTGATGCCAGATTTGTGCAGATTGATGCAAGGCTTGAGAAGGTTGATAAAAGATTTGTGCAGATTGATTTAAGATTTGAGCAGGTTGATGCCAGGTTTGAGCAGGTTGATGCCAGGTTTGAGCAGGTTGATGCCAGGTTTGAGAAGATTGATGAAAGATTTGTGCAGATTGATTTAAGATTTGAGCAGATGGATGGCAGGTTAATAAACCTAGAACACGACATGGTTGAAGTTAAAGAAACTGGTAAACGTACAGAGTCAAAAATAGATAAGCTTATTACAAGCGTAGACAATCTTGTTATTAGTAAAATCAAGACCTATGACGCCGAACATGCGGCACATCGCTCAGCCCTTGCACGACACGAGGAACGCATAATGACCCTCGAAGCAAAGCGTTAAATCATCAGCACTCAAACTGAAAACGCCCCTACGTAGAGGGGCGCTTTCGATTCAAACTAGAATCTCTCGGATCTAGCCGGATTATAGTCCTGGGACTAGGGCGGAGTACTGTTCTAGGTTTTGTAGCTGCGCCGGCGTTAAAGCGCGTGCAGCTGTAACGGCCTCATCCACCGAGGTCTTCTCGAAGGTACTGGTAGTACCGACGTCGATCCAGGTGTAGCCGGACTGTTTGGCGAGGTAGTCCTCGACAAAAATCTTATGCTCTGCGGTGAGATCGCTAATGCTGTTCTCCCGTAGGTGTACGGCCAGGGCGCGACGCGCCAAATGGGTTACACCTTCTCCCACTTGGGCAGTCTCGCTGTAGGCCGTCTGCGAGCGCGTGCTTAACTCAGTTGGTTTTTCACCAGGAGCCTCGCTGCTAGTGGTTGGAGTTTGATTTAGCGTTTCGGTCGTCTCAATCGTCTCGGAAGTCTCGTTCGATTCCTCGGAGGCCGTGTTGGTCGGTTCCTCAACCGCTACCACGTTATTTGTAGCGTTGTTTGCGGCAGTGTTGTTTTCGTCCTTGTCATCCTTGCGGTTCATATAGGTGAACACTCCGATCACAATGGCGAGCAGAACAATAAAGGCGGTCAGTCCAAAACTGCGCTTGCGTTCTCCCCCACTGGCGGCCTTGAGCTCTTCCAGAATCTCCTGATCGGTTTTGAGCTGGTCGGGCGCACTCTGCTTGGTTTCGTTGGGCTTGTTGTTGCTAATGGTTCTCACCTCCTCTCAAAGAGGGTTAACAAATTAGCGCCCGCCCTCCTTGCATGCCGAGCCGGGGCTTTAGGCCGGCCACTTTTGCCATGCGGGTGATGAGGGAGTCTAGCATGTGCTAGCGTGGGTGCGAATGGCCCTAAACATCCCCAACTACCCTAATCGGTTTGAAAATAGGTTTGAGGCTAGTCGGCTACTGGTACCTCTGCTGGCCGAGTTCAAAGGTGTGCAAGATGCTCTCGTGGTAGCGATCCCGCGCGGTGGGCTCGAAATCGGTGGCTTTATTGCGCAACAATTGGGGCTGAGGCTCGAGGTGGCCTTAGTTAAAAAGCTGCCGGCGCCGGGCTCGCACGAGTTGGCCATCGGCGCGGTAGCCATTGACGGTGGATTACTTGTGGACGAAAAAGCGGCGACAGAGTTTGGAGCCACTCGAGAGTATCTAGAAGGCATGCGTAAAAAATTAGCGCTCGAGTTAGCGGATAAAAACCGTGCCTACCGGACGATTGTTCCGGAGCTCCCCGTAGCCGATAAGCGCATCATTTTAGTGGACGATGGAATGGCCACGGGCTACACAGTTAGGGCTGCGGTAGAACTACTCAAGCGACAAGGTGCCCGCAGTATAATAGTTGCGGTTCCAGTAACCAGCGCAAGCGCCGAAAAGCTCGTCTCAGCGGTTGCCGATAGGGTCGTAGCGTCCAAACACGATCCACTCCTTTATGCCGTCGGTTCGCACTATAACAATTTTGAACCTGTCACTGACCAACGCGTTCTTGAAGTTTTGCGAGCTAACCGTGAGAGCACACCGTCTAAGATACAATAAAACCGTGCACGTACCTGTTTTGCTAGAAGAAGTATTACACTGGCTCTCCCCCAAGCCGGGTCAGATAATCTTAGACGGAACTTTTGGGGCCGGTGGGCATGCGAGCCTAATCTTTAAGCGACTGGGACCAACCGGCAAACTCATTGGCCTCGACCGCGACGCGGCTGCAATTGATCAAGCCACGCACCGTTTTAAAAAGCAGATCAACGCCGGTCAGCTCGTGCTCGTGCAAGAGCAGTTTCCCAATTTAGTAGCGGTACTACAAGATCTGGGACAATCCCGAGTCGATGGGGTTCTGTTGGACCTTGGGGTATCAAGTGAACAGTTGACCTCAACGACTCGCGGGTTTAGTTTTAGCGGCTCGGCACCGCTTGACATGCGCATGGACCAGCGCGAGGACCTCACCGCGGCACGCATTTTGGCGGAGTGGTCGGAGGCCAAGTTACAGACTCAGTTTGCCCTGGCGGGAGAACAGCACTACGCCCATCGTATCGCGCAAAAAATTGTTGCGCAGCGCAGACAAACACCGCTTGAGCGTACCGATCAACTAGTGGATCTGGTCCGATCTGTTCTCCCGAGACGAGAGCAACACACACGCGGAACCCACGTCGCGACCAAAGTTTTTTTGGCCCTGCGTCTAGCGGTCAATCACGAGCTTGAGCAAATCGAGACGGGCCTAAGAGCTGCCGTTAAAGTTTTGGCGCCGGGAGGACGGTTGGTGGTGATCAGCTTTCACTCGCTTGAGGACCGGATTGTAAAAGATACCTTTAGAACTTGGGCCAAAGTTTGCACCTGTCCGCCCGAGTTACCGTTGTGTCGTTGCGGAACCAATCCGTCTGTAAAAATCCTCACCAAAAAACCAATCACGCCCAGTTCACGCGAACGTGCTACCAATCCACGGGCTCGTAGTGCTAAGCTACGCGCCTGTCAAATACTATGAAGCCTCCAAATTTTGTCACTATTACACTCCTCGCTCTTGGCCTACTGCTATCTGGGTGCACGCGCACTGCAGCTTTGCCGCCGGATCAGGCCCTAGTTAATGCACTGGCAAAACTTATTGAGGCCAAATCTTTTAGCGCTCTTGTCGAGAGCACACTGGACGAAGTTCCCGTAGCAACTTCAACTTTTAACAAAAAGTTTACGGCAGTCTCGGCCAGGCTTGAGCTCGCTTACACACGTCATGGCCGGGGTGGTGAGCGCTTGGCATTGTCAGCTACACTCAAGGATCAAACCGGCGAGCAGCTTAGAGGTGAACTCCGAGTAGTTAATGATCAACTGTTTTTTAGGATTGACGAATTGCCTGACCTTGGAGAACTCGACCTGAGAGAACTAACTCGCACGGCTTTTGTTCTGCCACTTTCCGGCATGACACCTGAACTTTCGGCGCTCGAGAGAGCAGCGGCCGCCAAGATGGTTAAAGAAACGCCGGACCTTTTTACAAATATCGAAGAGCTTGCTGAGGAAGAAGTCGTCGGAGTCATGACACGACATTTTAGAGCACAATTAAACCCCGACGCGCTCGAGCGCCTAGTGGATCAACTTTTTGTACTGAGCGGTGCTGTGTCAGCCAAACCAAATGTCGATCTTGTATCCGTTAGTGAACAGCCACTTGAACTCTGGGTAGCCAAACAGAGCGGCTCTCTCGTGCGACTAAAGGGACCCTTTGAGGAGATTGGCGACACCAGTGGTACGCTCGAAATCACCTGGGGGGACTTTAATAAACGTCTCAACATAGAACCACTCGAAAATGCTGTGGTTCCTACTTTGCAAGAATTATTTTCTCGGCTTGATGCCACTAAAATCCCGGACAAAACCGATGAAGACAAAGAAGAATCAGAAGAAGAATCAAATGTCCCCGCTAACAAAACGAGCACACAGAATAATAGTGCAGCACCAAACGTAGATACGGGTAATACTACTACCCCTCACGTGCCCGAGGTGCCTTTCCCCATTCAGTAGGCCTATTTAACCAAAAGTGTTTTGATAAGCTCAGAGAGTTTCAGCTCTTGTTGCTTACGGGTTGCCAAGTGTTTGGCGACAAAGATTTTTTTGGTGCGCTCCTCGGGCCCCTGCCAGACCACCCAGGTTACTCCCAATTTATCGGCATACTTGAGTTGCTTTTCGAGAGCTCCCGGACGGCCTAAGTAGAGGACGGCGCCGAGCCCCTTGGCACGTAAAGTTTGCACCAGTTGTTCTGCTGTCTGACTCGACTCGGCATCCACTAACGCGACTAGTACGTCAGCTACGGCCGGAGAACGCACGCCAAGCTTTAGTTCTCCCAGAGCCTCAAAGAGACGACCAAGGCCAAGCGTAATCCCGACCGCAGGTGTGGACTTGCCCGTGAGTGCCCCAATCAATTTGTCGTAGCGACCGCCACCCAAGACACTGCCAAAAAGTGGCAATGCCGCGAGCTCGGCTTCCATAACAATACCCGTGTAGTAATCCAGACCGCGCACTACATTAAGGTCAAGCCGGAGATGCGCCTCAGGAACTCCCAGACCAAGCGCGTGCTGCACTATGGCCTGCATTTCGTCGAGCGCCGCGCTAGTGGCCGGGCTCTTCTTGAGGTGGCCTCGCAGTTTGGCTAGTGCTGTATTTGCCGGCCCACTTAAGCCCAACTTGGGCGAGAGTAGCCTAAGTAGCTGCGCAACTTGCTCTTGAGTGAGACCTTGTTCTACCAAGTACTGTTTAGCGGCAGTCTCACCCAGCTTGGGGAACCGATCGATTACACGCAGCACTGCCCCCACTTGTGTGCTCGCAATTCCATGTATCTCTGCAACCAGCGCGTTGATAAGGGCGCGATGATTGATACGCAAGGAGAACTCTTTAATTCCAAGACTTGTAAGCAGTTGATAGGCCACCGCCAAAATCTCAGCGTCAGCACGCGCTTGATCGCTTCCTACAATATCAACGTCGCACTGGATAAACTCGCGTAGTCGACCTTTTTGGGGTTTGTCGGCGCGCCAGACCGGTGCAATGGTGTAGCGCTTAAAAGGTAGCGGTAGGTTTTGGTTTAGGCTGATAGCTCGCGCTAACGGTACAGTGTGGTCATAGCGCATGGCCACGCTGCGTCCGCCATGGTCAACAAATTTGTACATAAGCTTGTCGGCCTCAGGTCCGTACTTACCGACGAGCAACTCGGCGTATTCCAGAGTTGGAGTCGACATAGGGGCAAAACCAAATAGACGGAAAACCTGTTCCACCTTGATACTCAACTCGCGCAGGAGCAATGCGTCCTCGCCGAGGTAATCTCTAAAGCCTTTGAGAAGTTGGATTTTTTTTGGTGTGCTCACGCCCCAGTAGCTTAGCAAGGAGAACCCATTATAAGGAGAGTTCGTAATAACAAGAAAAGCCAAGGTGTTAGCCTCGGCTTTCCTAGAGGCGGGGAACGCTCTAAAAGAGCGTTCAAAAGCCACCTCGTTATTGAGCATCCACTTCCCAAAGATGCTCAACCGGACGAGATTACACGAGTTGGGTCGTTTTGTCAAGGGCACAAAAATAGCGCAAATGGGCCTAAAAGTGGGCATAAAGAGACCATTTAGACAAACCGAAAAGCCGCGTGGGCGTAATCGCCGTGCGGCCTTCCGGGAATCAAGAGACGGAGCCTTTTAGAGCTCTTATGTTTTTGCGAGTCAGCTGCTCTACTTGTAGCCCTGCTCGCGCGGCGAGGCACTTCCCAGACCTCACCAGGCGAGACATTCAGTGGCTACCGGAGGGTCTTGTGACCGAACAAGCAGCTACGAATCGCATGGATATAGTACCCCAAGTTTGTGAACTTTTGGTTTAGTCAAGCAGTAGAGCTTGCACAATCTTTGCACGAGCAATCCACTGCCCTTTTCCACTGATCTCTGGATAACTGCAGTCCACTCGTCTAGGGTGGCCGGGTGAACATCTTGTTTACCGCTAATGCCTATTTTCCCGCGATTAGTGGCGTGGCGATCTCGACTCAAAACTTTAGAAATGGCCTCGAACGCTTGGGTGAACGGGTCTGGCTGATTACTCCGCGATATCCTGGATACACCGAGCAGGACCCACACATTATCCGGATCAAGAGTATCCCCAATCCCAAGTACCCCGAATATCCAATCGCCCTTTTTAGAGCCAGCTCGGGACTTCGTCGACGCCTGCGGGCCAAACAGATTGAGCTCGTCCATACAATGCAACCGTTCAGCGTGGGTCGCTTTGCTAAAAAAATTGCCCGCGATTTGCGGGTGCCGCTCATTTTTACTTATCACGCACGCTACGACTTATACGCACACTATGTACCGTTACTACCGCGCAAGTTGGCGCAGCATCTGGTGGTTAACTCGGTGCATCGCTTTGCCAATACTTGCGACGCGATCATCGCCCCCTCTGCTTCAATCAAGGCTTACTTGCGGACGGGTGGAATACGACGGCCGATTTATGTGGTCCCAACTGGACTAGCCCGCAGCTGTAAACTAAACATCCCCAAGGCAATCTTACGTAAGAGCCTTGGTCTTGCGCAAGACAAATTGTTGCTACTTTGCGTCACACGAGTGGCCATCCAAGACAAAAACTTGCTGACCTTACTACGTGCCTACCAACAAGTACGCACTAAACTACCCAACTGCCAATTAATACTTGTAGGTGGCGGGCCTGATCTCAAGCGACTCAAGTTACAGGCGCAAAGCATGGGTCTAAGTGGTGCTATTACATTTGTTGGTTTTGTGCCGAACCGCGATGTTCCCCAATATTATTCAGCAGCGGATATCTTTGTGTACCCCTCGATCTCTGAGACACAGGGCATTATCACAATCGAGGCACTCTCTGCCGGGCTCCCCGTGGTTGCGCCACAGGCTCCCGGTAACTCAGATTTTGTAGAACACGGCAGGTCAGGCTACCTCACCGCTAACTCGCCCGCGAGCTTGGCTGAGCACGTACTGATCTTGGCCCAAGACCCAGAGTTGCGGCAGCGTTTTGGGCAACACGGACAGCGAGCCAGCGCCAACCTTACTGAGGAGAACTCAGCGCGTCGCCTGCGTGCGGTTTACCAAGAGGTTCTTGCAACGCGTTAACTGGCAGGTTGCGGGCGCGCTCTACGCGCCGCACAAAATGTTCAATGTCTTTAAAGACACGCTGTTTTTCGAGATCGATCAGCAGGTTGTGATAGCTGTGCGGATACCAAATCAATTTTTTGTAGCGTGACCCGGCCAGCTTTCGCATGATCGTAGCACTGCGCGGTGAGACCGAGTGGTCTTGGCGCGCATGTAAGATAAGCAACGGAGCACTGACCTCGGGTAAATCTCGCATGGCAAGTTGGGCGTAGCGCATTAAAAGATGGAACATGTGCATCGGAATATAACGATAGGCCACGCGTTCACGCAGCGCGCGCCGATCACATACATCTGCTACACGCACCTTGCGCTGCATGGGACTAATACGTTTGTAAATCGGTAGGATCGTGCGCATCACCTTATCCAAGGGGAACACCAGTGCACCACCCACGCTTACAACACCGGCCACCTTTTCGCGATGCTTGACAGCAAGACGCAGAGCGATGGTTCCCCCGGACGACTCACCAACTAAAATAACTTTGGCGTGTGTCTTAGCGAGCTGAACCAATTCTTGCTCCGCATAAGCTTCGAGTTCCTCCCAAGTGCGGCCATTGAGATCGGACACATGGGTACCATGCCCAGGTAGCAAAGGAGCACGACTGGTGACCTGGCGACGACTCAAAATTTGCGCTAACTCACGCAGCGTTTGTGGCGTACTGGTAAAACCATGCAACATGAGACAGGCCACTTGGTCATTGCCCGGGTAGGTAAAGGGCTGCGCGCCCGGCAAAATAGAGTGAATGGTATGTGTGCTGGTCATGTTTGCTCTGCGCTAATGCCAGGGTAGACTACCCCTACTTATTAGTAGTTTCCACATACCCCCATGCCCTATCCCCAATATCTCAGTCGTATAGCCCCGCGCGCGCTGCTGGCGCTGGCGTTGGTCGCTGGCGGCTTATATCTCGGCCGACCTACTGCACAGGTACTGGCTAGTGCTGCCGCCATCGAAAAGCTTTATATAGGGCAGCAGGGGCTAGACAATGTAGTGGTCTTTAATGCCGACACTATTTCTGCCTCTTCTACCCCGCTTACTACGATTGCACTGGGAGCAGGGGCGGAGCCAGAGGAACTTGTAGCCGATGACGAGCGCCCTTACCTTTATGTCAGCGATTCGGCACTCAAGGTAATCCATGTCATCAACACTAATTATGACGCGCTGGAGTACTCGATCCCCGTCTCGGATACACCACAGGGTTTGGCTCTTAGCAAAAATGGGTACTATCTGTACGTAGCGACTGCTTCAAAAGTTATAAAGGTTGATCTACGTAGTCGTGCGACCGTAGTATCCTCGGCAACTTTGAGTCCTGGCTTTACCCCTTGGGACATAGCCTTAAGCAAAAATGAGGATCGCGTCTGGGTTACCACCGGAGGACTAAGTGGAGAGGTACGCTCATTTAATCCTACGACGCTTACCCAAACTGATAGCATTACGCCTGCAACTGCTGCGAGTGGTTTTGGAATCGTGGGCGATATTAGTGACAATAATCGCGCGCACTTTGCTGATCCCTTTGTCGGTTCACTGCGAACCTTTGACGACTCGACTAACTCGAGCAGTACCTTTACTAGTACGAGCGGCTTTGCGGCTGGGCCTTGGGCCATCGAGTCTGAACCTCGTTCTCCTAGTCGCTATCTGACTACGGATGCGTCTGGTGTCTCAGGTGACCAAGTGATCGAATTTAGCAACAGCGCTCCGTTTACTGAGACGCGTGTTTTAGCAGGCCTGGGTGGTAGCGCGGGGGCGGATCGACCGACTGAGATTGCCTTTTCGAGCAAGGTCGATCGGGCTTTTGTTCCCCTGCAGGTGAGCGACAAGTTGTCGGTTATCAACCTCAATCCAAGTGGCGCTCTTACTGAGGCCGCTGTAGTAGCACTCGACGCAGGTGCCAGCCCCTACGGTCTTGAGGTGACCAAGTCGCCCAAAGCGCTAATCCGTTTTGCGGGCAGTAACCGTTACGATACCGGTCGCAAGGTGAGCCAAGAGGCTTATGGCGACAAGAGTGTCGATGCCTTAGTAGTCGCGAGTCTCGAGGTCTTTCCCGACAGTTTAGTAGCAGCGCCAGTGGCTGGTTTGCTACATGGTCCACTGCTTGGTACCCGCAAGAGTAGCTTGCCCGATGAGACCAAAAGCGAAATTGCCCGCGTCTTTGACAACGTGGATGATCCCGAACAAGACGTCTGGGTCATTGGCGGAAGCGCGGTTGTTGAACAAAGCGTCATTGATGCCATCAAAGCGATCAATTCTAAGATCGATGTCGGACGCATCGCCGGAGCTAACCGCTATGAGACAGCCCGTTTGGTAGCTGACCAAATGGATGATCTACGTGGTGCGCCTGCCAGCGCAGCCTTCTTAGCCAAGGGTAGCGACTTCCCAGACGCACTGACGGCCGGTCCAATTGCCAGCAACTCAACCTTCAACCCGTTCTTTATGCCGATCTTGCTCTCAGAGTCTGACACGCTCAATGCGCAGGCCGAGGCATATCTCGCGAGTGTCCCCTTGCTCGGCACGATCTTTTTGGCCGGGGGAACTGCGGCTCTCAGTACGCAAGTGGCTAGCGACGTAGCGCCTTATGCCGGCACTATCACACGGTTGGGGGGTATCAACCGCAACGACACTGCCCGGATTATTGCGGCTTACTTCTTCCCGGCAGGACCGACTGGAATAGTCTTTGCGCTCAACTCTAACTTCCCGGATGCGCTTGTGGCCGGTCCCCTTGCAGGTATCTCAAGCCTCTCTGGTACCACTCCGACCATCTCGGTACCCATCTTGTTAGTCGGTAAGAGCTCAGTCCCGGCCGAGACAAGTAGTTACTTGGGTTCCATCTCCACGGTCACCTTTGGGTACATCGCCGGGGGAACTGCGGCCGTCAAGTCAAGTGTGGAGGCCACTCTTAACGGACTCTACTAACGCAGGCGCGCCAGTAGATCTTTAGCAACGCGACGCGCAGCCGCCTGGTCGGTCACCCGACCGGCGAGCTGCGCGTCGCGTACTGCTTCCAAAACAACTTTGTAAATCGGGCCAGGTTCAACCTTCATTTTTTTAAGATCATGCCCGGTCAGCAAGGGTGCCGGCAGTTGCTGCTCGGCGGCTTGATCAAGTTTACGCGCCAAAAGTTTCTGCACTCGCGCAAAAACCTTAGCCGGCCGATCCGACCCGGGCCCTGCGTCAAGCTTTATTAGTGTCAGCAAATCCCAACGCACGCGACCATCGGGGTAAAACAGAATTTTCTCCGCACGCGCCGGACGAACATTCTCAATATCGAGCAATAGATGGTTTTCAAGATTATGTAAGATGGCCATCTGATCAAGGCCTATCTGAGGATCGCGCCTAAACTGCGTAAGCTTGAGTCGCTTAATAATGCGCTGGGCTATGCGCGCCGACTCAGCGGGGTGGCCGATGTTCATAATGCGCTGACGGGCGGGTTGGTAACGTTCACTTGCAAAAAACTCAGCGGGGCGGGATAGATTAACAGTGGTCCCAAGTTTGCGATCGCGTATCTGTACATGTGTGGCCTTACCAGCATCGTGCAGCAAAACTGAGAGAATGAGCGTGAGACTAGCGCCCGGTTCTACCTGGTGCAGGCGCAAGAGAGCTTGCTTGGTATGAGTCAGGACATCACCCTCGGGATGAAATTTCGGGTCCTGTTTGATAGTGCGAAGCCGATCCACCTCCGGGAGAACCTCGTGTAATAGTTTGGTTTGCTCGAGAAGATCAACTGCGCGTGCGGCGTTAGCAAAAAACATACGACCGACCTCGCGACCAATTAGCTCCCAGGCCACCAGACGTTCACCCTGAGGGTATGGGTAAGCGGTCGTACGAGGGAGATCGGCCGCATGTTGTTGTAGAACTTGCAAGGTCTGGCGCTCGAGCCCAAAACCGAACTGCACGGCAAAACGCACAGCCCGCAACAGACGCGTGTAGTCTTCGCTAAAACGCTTGGCGGGATCCCCCACCGTCCGAATAAGTTTAGCTTTGAGGTCTGCTCTACCCCCAAAGGGATCGACCAATCTGCCACTCTGTCGGCCACTCTGTAGGTTGAGTGCAATGGCGTTGATCGTAAAGTCGCGCCGCGCGAGGTCCTGCTCAATTGGCAGCAGGTGGTCAGCCACAACATGCACATCGCGATAGCCTCCCCGACCGGTCGGCTGTTCGCTGCGAGGTAGGGCAACATCAATGCTCTCAGACGCGCCACGCGCCCTAAACTTGATCACGCCAAAACGCTTGCCGGCCAAAACTACGCGACCGGCTCGCCGCAAAATTCGCTCGAGCTGTGGTTGCGGCAGACCCCGCACAACCAAGTCCAAGTCGGTCACAGTTACCCCGAGCAGAGCATCGCGTACCGCACCCCCCACGACGTAAACCTCGACACCAGGCCGACGGGCCAGGACCAGTAGAGGGTTTGCCGCGGGCCTCTCAAGAAGCTCGCGCAAACGTTGGCTCGTGGCGCGTTCGCTCAACATGCCCACTTAGCGTAACATGTATGGCTAGGTGAACTTCCTCGTTGACTTACGTAACATTGTCCTCGCACTGCTACCTGGGCTCTTTTGGTTGTGGTGGTATCTGCGGGCCGACGGCAAACACCCCGAGCCTAGGCGTTTTTTATGGCGCGTGTTTTTACTGGGGATGCTCGTGACATTGCCGGCCCTTTTTATTGAGTACACGATCGATTTGTATTTGCATTATTCTGCACCGGGTTTTAGTCGCGCGGCAATCATCGGAGCTTTTGCGGTGATAGCACCCATCGAGGAACTCGCCAAATTTGCCATAGTTTTTTTGAGTGTTTATCACCATCGCGTTTTTGATGAACGCATGGATGGCGTGATGTACATGGTGGTGGCCGCACTCGGCTTTGCCACTGTGGAGAACATCTTAGTAGTGCTGGGTGAGGGCGCCTCGATCCTGCCCTTGCGTTTTGTGACTGCGACCTTGCTACACGCTCTCGCTGCTGGGATTATCGGCTACTTTATGGGACTAGGAAAATTTGCTCGGCGGGGCGGAGCCTGGCTGGTGCTATTTGGTTTGCTACTAGGGATTGGACTGCACGGCCTCTACGATTTTGTGGCCATCTCCAACTCCAGTACCAAGATCAGCATTCTCCTGCTCATGATGGCGGTAGTCTTTTTGATCTTGGATCAGTTTGTACGTAACCTGCAGCGGCACGATGGCAAAAATCCGGTCGGCTGACACGCAGCCTTTTCAGTTACAAGATCATATGTTAGTTTGCCGTGTCCATCGAGGACTTGTTCTTAAGTACACAATGCCGTTGCGTGCCAGTTCAGAGTAATGTGGCGCCCAGGGGAGAACAACTGTTCTCCCAGCTCTTTCGAGCTTGTACTTTGGTCGGGCGGAGTGTCGTCCACTCACCTGTCCTTACGTCTAGTGTTTTCGAGTCAGACCCTGATTGAGCAGTTCTACCCGAGAACTGCTCTCGCTCTAGAAAAGCTTACAGTCAGGTTGGGTGGCGCGAGATGTGGCGTAGTCATGTGGTGTCCATGGGGAGACGTGAACAAAGTTACGTCTCCCTCTTTTTTAGTTGCGGGAGTTGACAATGCGATTAAGCCGTGCTAGCTTGCGCGGTCTTTTTGGGCTGAACAAAAGCTCTGAGAGATGCTGCACCTCAACATCACGTTTCAAAAACTCGTTCATCAACCCACTCCCGAAAGGAGTATGTACTCATGAACCACCTCAAGCCTCGTCCACCTGGCTGGACGTGTCACTTGTTCACCCTCAAGGGACTCGAGAGCATCCTCATGCAAAAGAAGGGTGCGCCGGGCTACCAGCGCGGCGACGAGCCCGAGGACCTTGCGCGTCACAAGCTGCACGCCGACCATCAGGGCAATCCACACATCCCGCGCGAAATGTTCTGGGCCGCTCTCGCCGCACAAGCCGCGGGTCGCGTGCTACCAGACGGCCGCATCGTCACCATCAAGCCCAAGGATGACACACGCAACAAGAAGTACGTGCGCTTACGTCACCTCCTGCACCTCTCCGGGCAGGGCCTCCAGTTGAACTGCAATGGTTGGCGAGCTGACATTCGCCAGGGGTACGACAGCAAGAAGTCGGCCAAGTGCGGGATCGTGCGGCCCAGTATCGAACTGCCCTGGACGGCCTCGGGCCACATCTGCCTAGCACCGGACGTCGAGGAGTTCGTGACCGAGCTGATCAACGACGCAGGGTCGCTGCAGGGTTTCGGCAGCTATCGAGCTGAGAAGGACGGCTATCACGGCACTTTTGAGCTCGAGGAGTTCCGACCGGTCTAGTCGAACTCGCTGCGCTAGCAGTCTACACTTCAGCTAGGCACCGTGTCGTGTCCTACTGCGTAATCCACAAGGGTGCACGAGCCAGCTTCTAACAAGAAGCTGGCTCATTTTTTAATGTTCGCAACGGATCGCACAGGATCGGGACAGAATCTTGACAGCCAAAAGACGATCTGCTAGCTTCGCGGGTCTTGTTGGCGGAATAGCCTCTAGACCTCACCGTCGTGAGCTGTTCCCTCAAAATGGACATAAACAACGCTACGCTAGAACAAGGAGTTCGTCATGCCTATCGGCAGCAAAAGGACAAACTGGGTGCTTCACTACTTCCGCCTCATCGGCCTCATGCCGATCTACGAGGATCCCCACCGCACGCAGGACATCTGGGATACCTTCTTCAGCGACAAGAAGAAGGGCCAGAAGGACACTGTCACGCCACTGCGCGAGAGGTGCGCCAAGAAGGTCATCCTGCATCCGGTCTCGTCGTTGTTCGTCATTCCCAAGGACTGGGTCTGGGCCAGCTTCCGTCAGGGCGGTAAGGAGGTCAAGTTTGACGGCAAGGCGAAGTTCACCAGCGCGACGAATGCGACACGCCTACCCGCCTTCCTCCGTCTCAAGGGCAAGTACTTCCGCTTCACCCCGGCACCGACCCCCGCTGGTTGGCCGACGCCCTGGGAGCCAGACCTCAAGCAGGGGTTATTGAAGAACTCCATGGGCAAGGGTCAGCCCTGTCCTATCGTGCGCCCGCTCTTTCCTGAGAGTTGGGTGGTCGACGGATTCGCAGATCTCGACGTGAACTACACGTCGTTCGAGAAGATCTGCGACATCCTCATGGAGGCCGGGCGTCTCGGCGGTTTCGGGCCCTTTCGCCCGAACTGCGGTGGCGATTACGGCACTTACGAGGTTGATGAGCTGCGTCCAGCCAAGCTCGAGGAGTGGGAGGAGTACAACCGTCTCCTCAACACCGCACCTCTGGCGGAGGCCACGGCGTAACCATCTCGTCATCTCATCTTCGTCACGTCTGATCGTTCGTCGGGGGCAGGCTCATTCTGAGACTGCCCCTTTTTCTTTGCCCAAAAGGTCTGAGGTTGTGTCCGGTTAGTTTCACTGTTCCTAATCAAACTGTGGTGTCGGAGCCCTCTCAATGGGGGCTCGCTCGCAAAAGCTTACAGTCAAGTTCCGTTTGGCGGTTCTGAGTCAAATACAGTGCCGGCGGGTGGTTCATCCGGGACTGCCCGCGACCGTAAGGTCTTGAACTGACGTTGCGTTGAGTCCTGCCCGCTAAGGTGACGAGGGCGGTCTCACCTTAGGACCGCCCGCCGTAATGGGTTTGTACTACAGTGGGGTAGTCAGAGGTTCAGTGGTGTCCTCTAGCGTAGGGCCAGGCAGCGGCGGTTCTCATTTGCAATGAGAACCGCCTTTTTTATTGACCGATCGACCAACGTACATTAGCCTGCACGGTTCGCCAATGGATGTAAAAGTCCCTTGTGGGATATGAGGTGGGGTGTCGTTCACCGGGGTGGGCCACAGAAGGCTTCGGTAATTTGCGGGCCACTACGGTCGGGTGTGGGCGGGGGCAGAGATCTATTTGCTCCCGCACTTTTATCTTGAACTTTTTTGATGGTGTGCTAGTCTCTCTGGTCCCTCGTGGACATGTTCTTAGGCACGGTGCTTTCGCGTAAGGCGCCGTTTTGCAAGTCCGAGTAACGGGGAGAACAAATTTGTTCTCCCGCTCCATAAGAGCTTGCACTGGGGCAGGGCGTACAAAGCTGTGCAGTCGTGTCGCGCAGTACTCGGGGAGCAGATGTCGTTCTGCTCCTCTCTTTTTTGACTTTAATGCGATAGATGCTATCTTATTTGGTCCTTTAGACATGTACCAGGGTGTACAGCAGCATTTCGCCGCAGCGCGAACCCACGCAGAGTTGACCTGCGGGGGTTCGTTGCCCCCGCGCTCTCAATGGAGCTTGAACTTCGGTTCTCATAAGTTGGGTCAGACGTCGTATTCTCAAGTTCTTTAATGTCGCGAGGAGGCGTCTCGGTCGTGGCGCCTCCCGCTCCACAAGAGCTTGCAGTAAAGTTAAGCGAGTTGTCGCAGAGTTTTCTAAGGCGCATTCAACTCGAGTACAGCCCAGGGGAGAACGAGTAATCGTTCTCCATGCTCGTAAGAGCTTAAGGTTTAGCACGCCATCTCACAGTCGAATACGTTAGGACGCAGTACCGGGGGAACAGAGAACATCTGCTCCCCTTTTTATATTGACAAAATTGCACACTTCGACTAGGCTGCGCGGTTCTTGAAACGACTTGAAATCCGCTCAAGACGCGCTCGTTGTCAATCTGAACCTAGGCTGCAAACCACAGCCAAGAAAGGAGAACCATGGCTATCTCGGACAAAAAGACGCTCGAGGTGAGTTTTCCGTTTGCCGAAAAGCGTCCGCAACAGAATCAGATGATCGATCCGTTCAGCCAGTACAACTCAGTCATCCTCGAGGGCCCACCGGGCACCGGCAAAACCGTTGCCGGCGTGACCGGCCTGCTCGCCTGCCAAGCCAACAGTCTTGGTCCCAACTTCTATACGACTCCCACCAAGCAGTTGGTCGGCCAGCTCGTCGCCATGCACCCGCAACTCGAGCCGCTCACTGGGCGGTCCGATAACCCCTGCCTCTACTATGAGGATCGGGGTGTCCCCAACATCGACGCCCAGGAGTCTCCCTGCTATTCGCTCGACTGCCCGCACCGTGTGGACCAGGAAACTGGCATGACTCAGGAGCCGGGCGTAACTCCCTGCGCCTACCTCTGGAACAAGTTTCGTTTACGTAGGGAGGCGGAGGCGGCCAAGGCCATCATCGGTTGTACCACAGCGTTCTTCTTGATGAACAGGACGTTCGATCACCGCTGGCGTGCTCTTGACCCCTCCCTCGTAGTAGTGGACGAAGTGCATCAGCTGGCGTCGATCGCACGGCGCATCTTCGAGTACACCGTCACAGACTTCCATCTTACCAAGTGCGCCTACGTCCTGCGTCAGTTCGACCGCAAGCAGGCCAAGCTCCTCAATGAGTTCCGCCGGCTACTGGTCCAGATCTGTCGTAGACATCCGTCGTCCAAACCAGCACTGGTGCAAGACACAGAGGTGGAGATCATGATCGCGATGCTGGCCAAGTTTGACGCTGACAAGATCGAAGGGCATGTACGCTCCGCGATCGCGTCAGGCAAGCTCGATCCAGTGGGCGACCGTGAGACCATCAAGACCCTCGAGAACTTGACCCGCGGCATTCCGCGGATGATCAAGTCCCTCGAGTTCTCTTTGGAGAATGAGATCTACAACCCGCTCAACTACGTCGTGTGTAGTTACTTCCAGAAGAACGACGTAGGATTCAAGGGGACCAAGAAGAAGGCGCGCTACTTCCTGGTGATCAAGCCATACTACGTGGCTCCGCTCATCAAGAAGGCAGTGGGCAAGAAGTTCATCGCCTACTCGGCGACGGTCGGCGATCCGGCAATTCTCGGCTACGAGACGGGACTCAAGGGACATTTTGTCCAGTTGGGCTCGCCATTTCCGTCGGAGAACACCCGGGTCTACTTGTTGCGCGACGGACCCAACACCTCCGACAAGCTGCCCGACAAACGAAAGTGGGCGGTGCACAAGGCACTGCGCATGATCGCCAAGGCAGCCAAGGAGATGGGAGAGGCCGGCAACCGGTCGCTCGTCGTGGTTCAGTCTGAGACGGAGCGCAAGTTCTTTATGGAACACGCCGCCCGGGACATTGAGCTGGATGCCATCACTTACGGTGCACTCGGAGAGGGTGTGCCGGCACGACAGGTGGCGGAACAATTCAAGAGCGGCTTCGGAACTGTACTCATCGGGACCTCGGCGCAGTACGGACAGGGAGTCGACTTGCCGCGACAGATCGCGCCATGCATCTTCTTTCTGCGGCCGGGCTATCCGCCGTTGGACTCACCCGAGGCGCAGTTTGAGGTGCGACGCTTTAGCAAGAACGGCGCCTGGGCTCGTTGGCAGTGGCGCGCGATGAACGAGGCGTTGCAGGTCCGCGGTCGGAACATCCGATCGGGCGAGGACCTGGGCGTCACGATCTTCGTGAGCCGCGTGTTTCATCGGTTCCTCCTCGGCGCGTTGCCGGAGTGGCTCAAGCCTTCGTATATGTTCCCTCTGCGGAGCATGGACGAGGCGGTGACCGAGACGATCAAGATGCTCAAGGCCAAGTAGGTTTTGAGATTGCGGTACTGCGTACCATAGCGCGCTGACGTAGCGTGCTGCACAACCGCGTCAGGTCCAGTGCTCGCCCGAACATCTCTCATGGTGTTCGGGCTTTTTTTATGTTACGTAAACGCTAGAATGTCAGTCTTTTGTAAAAGCTTGATGTCAGTAGTGTTAGTCGATCGGGCGGTCAAAGGGTCCTTGGAATGGGACGGACGTAATGTAATTGCCACGGTACCACACGCGGATTGCAGTTGGCCGGATGCGTAGCTCGCAGGTTTTATACATTAGCTCACCGCCCACGTGCTGTAAGTGGTACGTCTTGCCACCATAGGAGAAGGTGTTGTCTTTACGGACCAAGCGCTCTGCCCTAAAGGCGAAGATATCGTCGAGTGGTAAGCGTGGTTTAAGCGGAGCAAAAGCACTACGTCCCTCACGCATCGCCTGACGGAAGCGTACCAGGGGAATTTGCTTCGTCTCAGCATTAATATGCTTCGTGTTGTACCACCTGACCCAGGCGGCTAGTTGGGTATTGGCAGCCGCAAGAGTGCTCGCATGCAGATCGTGGGGCAAGCGACCTTGTGCAAACCCAAACCAGCGCTCGATCTTGCCCTTAGACTCAGGATGATAGGCAGTCGCCTTAGATAAGGTAACCTGCGCCTCGGCGAGCGCTCGCGGAATTTGGACGCGCTCATCTTCGCCTCGAGTGATACGCGAGGAGGCCATAAGCAACCGATCTTGTCCGGAGAAATGTCCTGCCCGATCGACAAAAAAGGTCTCAAATAAGCCATACCGCTCGAGTACTGAGCGGATCGCGAGCATATTCTGCCACGTGCCGTCATGCCAAAAGAAGCGTGCAAAGGGAATGAGCCGGGAGTGATCATCCAGGTTTGCGATGAGCTTGAGCTTTGGTAATTCCGCTACCCAGTGATGGGTAGAGGTGTCTTGCATGATCAACTCACCAACTCGCTCACGCTCAAAGCGCTCATAGGCTGTCCGTGTGATCTGGTCCTGCCTAAGATGATTGCGGATCCGGATATTACGGACCGTGGCACGGTTAGTCGCAAAACCATCTTCTGCGAGCAGGTCAGCTATGTGTTGGTTTTTACGGACTGGATTCTCACGAATTTTACGACAGACGATTTCTTCCAAGTCTGCCGGAGTACGGTTCCAGGCAGGATGTGATTGGTAGCGCAACGTGCCGCGCTGCTCGAGCATGTCTTGTAGCCGATAGACATGGCGCTCGCTACAATCCAGTAACTCTTGTGCTCGCTGCATTGGGATCTGTTTGCGCTGCCAGAGACGGATTACCTCTTCTCTATAGAGGTAGTCCGGTTTTTGTGTTTGCTTAGTTGCCATGGGTGAGATTTAAGGATTAATAACACCCTGACATTCTTGCTTTTACCGAGCCCTGACAATCTAGCTTTTACAGGACATTTTATTGACAGGCGCGGTAATGCCGTTTATGCTTCCGAGTTCCTTAAGAACATTTGGTCAGGTAGTGCTCGGCATGTTTGTGTCGGCTCGGGCATATTTCCGGCCGGCCGCCATGGCTGCGCTCGGCGCTCAAAAGGGTATGCACTACGCTGGGGTTGAGTGGCGTGAGTTACACTCCACTAAGGTATCTGCCCGAGCTATGCTCGGGCGCTCGCAAGAGAATGCACTTGAGTTTCGCCAGGCCCTCTTGATTACGGCAAACCTAGATTTCGGGGCCGAGCACTTGTGTTCGGCCCGCTCATAAGAGTATGAACTGAAGTCACGCAGACTTGTGTGGGGTGGCGTACACTATGCTATCGGCCCGGCCGGACAACCCGACCGGGCGCTCAAGTGAGAACTTGAGATTGCACTAGGGTAGGGTCAAGTAAGGTGGCCTCAGGTAGGCTATGGCCCAGGCCCGAACATCTCTCAAGGTGTTCGGGCTTTTTTATTGACAAATCCAACGGAGCTGCTAACCTCTGCGGTTCTTTACGAACCTGTAGTCAAGCGCAGCTGACTTCGATAAGGTCGATTTGTGCATTGTAACGGCCTGACCGTCATTACGGTCGGGCGCCCACAAGGCTTACACTCAAGCACCGTTTGCTGTGGCGATGTGTCCTGCATCTGAGTTCTGAGCCCGACCGCCCGGGGCGTTCGGGCCGCTCGCAAGAGCTTGAAGTTCAGTGTTGTAATGCCATGCAAATTTCATTCAAGTTTCGGCCCGAGCTTGACTCGGGCACTCT
>JAZDNR010000084.1:0-18561 GCA_043799475.1 Parcubacteria group bacterium | reverse complement strand
GAGCCTGGTAAATCTTGCATTCGACGCAGTAGTTTGATCGTTAATGCTCTTTTCGAGCCTGGTAAATCTTGCATTCGACGCAGCAGTTTGATTGTCGATACTTTTTTCAAACTTGGTAAATCGATCGTTTGAGGTTAATGCTTGGTTGTCGATACTTTTTTGGATTGATTCGAGTGTAACGGGTGGCATTTTTTTGAGGTTAGTAAGTATGCTTAGCAGTCTAAAAAAGGGACCTTAAAACAAGATTAAGTCTTGTGGTGAGTTATCCACTCATTTAATGAGTCTACGACCCGTTTTTGGCTCGTCAATTTGTGAAGATGCTTTCACAATTGCTGGATAAGTTGGGTTGGTCTAAAACTAGCCTGACCTGCCCACAGCGGCGACTTTTGGATTATGGCTGTTGATAAAATTGTACCCATTTTTCCGCTGGTTCACATTGTTCTATGATGGAGCGATCCGAGTATGGCTAAAGCTAAATCTCTTAAAAAGAACGGTCAGGCTAAAGAGGCGCCCGTCCGACAAGTGCGGCGTGCTGGGTTCTCCTTGAGTCCAGAGACTAGACGGAGCGTCTGGACGGTAGTGCTCTTTGCGTTGGCCTTGGTGACCCTGCTCTCATTGTTTAGTTTTGCTGGAATAGTGGGTGAGTACTGGCGCAAAGCACTCGGATTTTTTGTGGGACTCGGCACGCTCATTATGCCGCTGGCGCTAGTCGTGGCTGCAATCTTGGTAATGCGGGGTCAGCGTTTTGAACACATCCGAGCACGCGCAGCGGGCTTAGCCGTGACACTTGTCTCCTTACTTGGGTTATTTCATGTCTGGACAGCAACTGAGGAGATGGTCGGAGCGGCTAATGCGGGCCAGGGAGGTGGCTGGATCGGCACCCTCGTGGCCTTACCACTACGCGCGGGTCTGGGGCTTTGGGGTGCTGTAGTTGTGTTGGTCGCTGCGATACTGGTTGGTCTGTTGTTACTCTCTGACATTGGGATCACGGCGGCCTGGACACGGGTGTTTGCCCGTCGTCGTGTCGCTCAGGATGATGTCAAAGTCCGTGGGATCGAAGAGGATGCGTCAGCAATTACTTCACCGCGCCTCGGTCTCAAAGGACTGTTTAGGCGCAGAATAGTAAGTGACTCCGGTTCTGCGGCGCGCTCTCGACAAACAGGCGACGAGACACAAACCAACGAGACAACCGAGGACGCCGAGGGGGCTGATCAAGAGCGTACGGTTCACCCAGACAAGGACAAAGCGGGGAACAAGCCCGCCAAACCAGCTGAGCCCGAGATCCAAATCCGTAACGTGCCCGACTCAGTGGTACCCAAAGGACCGGCTCTGCAAGTTAGAGATATGCAGTACGAGCCGCCCTCGCCGGATTTGCTCGACAGTAAAATGGGCCACCCCACCGCCGGCGACATCAAAGAAAACGTGCGCAAAATCCGCCGCACCCTGGAGAACTTCGGCATCGCCGTTGAGATGGGCGATGTCTCGATTGGACCGACCGTTACGCAGTACACTTTTAAGCCAGCCGAAGGCATCAAACTCTCGACCATTACGGCGCTGCAAAATGATTTGGCGCTGGCTTTGGCAGCGCACCCCGTCCGAATAGAAGCACCCATCCCCGGCAAATCATTGGTGGGGCTTGAGGTTCCCAATATTGGTGTGGCCTTGGTACGTTTGCGGGAAATTATCGCCAGTGAACCTTTTCAAGCCGCCAAAGAGCCGCTTACGCTTGGTCTCGGTCGTGACGTTGCAGGTAATCCTGTAGTAGCTAACATGGCCAAAATGCCACACCTCTTGATCGCCGGTGCCACTGGTTCTGGTAAGTCTGTCGCCATCAATACGATCCTTATGTCGTTGTTGTTTAGAAACTCACCCCAGACGCTTAAACTAATTTTGGTTGATCCCAAGCGGGTAGAACTAACCGCCTATAACGGTATTCCGCACCTCGTTACCCCGGTCATTATCGAGATTAAAAAAACGATCCACGCGCTGCGCTGGTGTGTGGCTGAGATGGATAAGCGTTATGAACTGCTCAATGCCTCAGGTAAGCGCAATATAGTTTCGTACAACAACCATGCCTATGGTCAAAAATTACCGTTTATCGCGATCGTAATTGACGAGTTGGCTGACCTCATGGCAGTTGCGGCAAATGAGGTTGAGTCGGCCATTGTGCGACTGGCACAAATGGCGCGGGCGGTTGGTATTCACCTCATTGTTGCTACGCAACGTCCTTCTGTGGATGTTATTACCGGTTTGATCAAAGCCAACATCACGAGCCGTATGGCTTTTAATGTGGCCTCCTCAATCGACTCTCGGACCATTTTGGATCATGCCGGAGCCGAAAAACTTCTTGGCAACGGTGACATGCTCTACGTCACGGCGCAGCTCTCCAAGCCTAAGCGCATTCAAGGTGCCTTTGTGAGCGAGGCCGAAGTAGAAAAAGTCACCTCCGCCATCCGAGAGCGTAACAAAGAACCCGAGTACGTTGAGGCGATTGCTACCGGCCAGACTATGGTCAGCAACGGTCTCTCGACCGCAGTCCTGGGAGAGGCTGACAATAACGATCCGCTTCTTGAAGATGCCAGAAAAGTGATCATTGAGAACCAAAAGGCCTCCGCAAGTTTGCTGCAACGCCGGCTCTCGGTTGGTTACGCGCGAGCGGCACGCCTGCTTGATCTCATGGAAGAAAAAGGCTGGATCGGTCCGGGCCAAGGCGCTAAGCCCCGCGAGGTATTTATCGGGCGCGACAATGGTACCCTCGAGCGTGCCGATGACCCTACGATAGATGTTCCTCCAGCACCGGATGAACCCCCGCCACCACTCGATCCAGACGCACCCCCACCCACCGAGGATTACCGCGTTTGATTGTGTGCAAAACTCGGCGCGCAACTACTGCACGATATTGATGAGCGAGACACCCGTCATATCGGGGTGCTTAGGAAGCCCAAGGAGCTCAAGTATGGTCGGAGCAACATCGGCCAGCACACCCGCGGGCGGGTTGTAGTAGGCCAGCAGCGCCTCATCACTCTTAGGCTGCGGAAGTTTAAACTGTTTAGCAACGAGGTAAAACGGCACAGAGTTAGTTGAGTGTTGCTTATCAATCTCGCCGGTGGCCGCGTTAATCATTTCCTCGGTGTTTCCATGATCTGCGGTGATGAGCAGTGCTCCGTTGGCCTTTAGTACCGCCTCCATGACCTCACCAATTTCTGTGTCGAGCACCTCAACTGCCCTGACAGTCGCTTTAAGGTTGCCCGTGTGCCCAACCATATCGGCGTTAGCGAAGTTCGCTACGATAAAATCATATCGGCCGCTTTCGACGCTGTTCTTTATTTTTGCAGTAATCTCTGCAGCACTCATCTCGGGTCGCTCATCGCATGATTTGACTATTTTACTTGGCACAAGGGCACGTTCTTCACCGGCAAATGCTTTTTCGATACCCCCGTTAAAAAAGAACGTTACATGTGCGTACTTTTCTGTCTCCGAGACATGTAATTGCTTGCGGCCGGCCTCTGATAGTACGCGAGCCAAGGGGTAGCGCACGTGCTCCGGCTCAAAGGCCACTGAGACTGGTAAAGCCTCCTCATATTGCACCATAGTCACAAAGTACAAATCCGCCAAGCGGCCGCCTCGATCAAATTTATCAAAACTCGGCAACACAAAGGCCTCAGTCAGTTGCCGTTCGCGGTCGTTTCTAAAGTTGATAAAGATTGCCGCGTCGTGTGATTTTATTTGTCCGACCGGTTGACCGTCTGCTCCAACCACCACCAACGGGGGAACCCGCTCATCGCCCAACTCCTTTTTGTGAATTTCTGTAATTGCAGCGCGCACGTCAGTGATGTGTTCTCCCTTGCCGTGAACCATGGCCTCGTAAGCTTTAGACGTCTTGGTCCAGACTCCGTCTCGATCCATGGCGTAGTCTCGACCCATGATCGTAGCAATTACTCCGACTCGGTATTTTTTGATTGCTTCGTTAATCTCCTCTAAAAAAATAAGTGAAGAGCGTGGCGGTGTATCGATGCCATCACTAAAAAGGTGCAGGTAGCAGCGCTCTAAGTTTTGCTCAGCTGCCAGCCGAATCATTGCCACGAGGTGATCAGTATGCGCGTGAATTCCGCCGTTGCCGAGCAGACCCATAATGTGCAAACTGCTCTTATTTTTTCGGACATGCTCGGCCAACTTAAGCAAAGCTGGTTTTTTAAAGAAAGCCCCGTCCTCGATCGCAAGCGTGATGCGCGGTAAGTTTTGGTAGAGGACCGTGCCGCTACCCAACGTGCGGTGCCCAACCTCTGAGTTTCCATACTCTCCCCATACCAAACCGACGCTAATCCCTGAGGCCGCCAGGGCCGCACCGGGGTAATTTTGTTCGATCTGATGTAACACTGGGCGCTTGGCTTGGGCAATTGGGTTCCCCTCCGGTAAAGGGCTTAAACCCCATCCATCCAAAATAAGGAGAACCACTGGCCTAATTGGAGCTAGCCCTGTGGGACTTGCAGGCGGGGGAGTGCTATGGCGAGGCATCTTGCGTTAAAGAGAGAAGTGTGATGTGACACTATCATACGCTATACTACCTAAAACGTAACGTTACACTCTCCTGATCGCTCGACTTCCTGCTAAAAAAGCTCGCCAAAGGGCTCTCCTTGGGTTGCTCGTGCTGACGTTGGTCGGCCTTGGGTTACAGTTACCAAGCCAGGCCGACTTTGATGATGCACCGGCACTCCGAGCGACTTCAGCGGTTGTTCCCGGGACTGACATCGAGGTTCAGGTGGATGACAGCGAATGGACTCAAACGGTACTGCTGGTCGACGACGATACGCTCTCTAGCGTGGTTGACCCGACCGATCCTACCTATCCCGTGGATGGGCTCAATAAGCAAGCCTCATATCGGTTTTACCTACAAGGTTTACACAACATAGGTTTTACCGGCATACCCAGCGTGGACTGTCCGCTAGCGCTGACGGCGGGGGCAATCAACTTTTGGGATACCACCTTTTGCGCGGCTAGTCCTTCTGCAGCGCTACTCGGTACAGCTGACCTCGTCATCTGGTACACCAGTGAAGACCTTGCTCCCCTTAGTTCAGCCGAGATCGCAGACCTTAGCACTTATCTTGGCGGGGGAGGTGATCTTTATCTCGAGTCACATGAGTATTTAGCCGGTATTGACAGTTGCTTGGGTCCTCCGCCTTACTCTTCGCCGGTACCCTCACCCGGTTGTATTCCGGCCGACCACGCCACTTTTATTAATACTTATCTTGGGATTGACGGATTTACTAGATTCGCGCGCTCGGGCGGCAATACTCGGCCGCTCCCTTATGATCCAGTCTTGGGAGATCCCATTAGTGATGCGGCTGATCCGGCGACATTTACTACGCGCCGACGCGGCGCCCATTTTGAAGTAAACGTCATCAACCTTTCTACAACCACAAGTGCTGACGGTGTTTTTACGGACAACGACGCCAGCTTTGGAGGGTCCCTCCCGGCCGGTGACAACTTTGTAATGACCCGTCTTAACAATGGCACGGCTCGCGTAGTGTTCACCCCGCTCTTTATGGGGAACCAGCAAAATAATCCTGATCCAAATAACTTTAGAACTATCTTTGGCCGCGCCATCCGTTACCTATCCGATGCGCCGTCGGTCACGCTCAACAACGCACGCACTGGCGAAAGTGAGACGATTGATCTCTCTAACAGCGGCCGGGGTGTTAGTACTGGCGCCATCGCGACGGCTTCTGGGACGTGCCCTTGCCCAAGTGGAGACGGGACTATCATTACGGAGCCGGGCGACAAAGTTGTTGCTACTTACACACAGAGTTCTCCCGGGGTGTCCTCACTCAGCGACACGACAACAATCGTAGACGCTGCCCCACTCACTTTTACCGATTCGGGTGGCACGGCCTACGCGGCGATCCCAACCCCCGGCAGCTTTTACGTGCAGATCAATGATGCCGACAAAAACACCACCGCGGCACCTGAGTCTGTCTCGGTCATCGTCAGCAGCGACAGCGGCGACTCAGTAACCGTAAGCGTCGCTGAGACGGGCGGCGACACAAATGTATTTAGGAGTAGTGCCATCCCAACTGATCCAGACGACACCTCGGGCACTAATAGTATCTTGGGGGTTGACGATGGTGGCAGCGTCTCGGCCAGCTACAGTTTTTTGGGCGGGGAAGTTACTAAGACTTTTACCCAATCCGCTTGGCAAGGAGGAACCACGGACACAAGTACCAATGTTGATACGGCGGGCTTTAGCGAGCGTGATGATCAGACCGCCATCAACTCCGACGAGAAGGGCTATTTTGTGATCGACGATCCGGCAAACCTCTCGACGGACTGGATTCGAAACAACTATGCGCCTCAACCCAACCCGCAGATCAGTAACTACCGCGGAGGTGTTCTACCGGAGCGATTCGATAGTAATGGAGCCTACGCCACCGCGGTTGTTCAAGAACCAGCCAGTGCTGATTACTATCTCTGGTATACGGGCGAAAATTCCGACTCTCTGCCACGTATTGGTTTGGCCCAAAGTTTTGCTGATAGCACCGCACCGGTTGGACGGGAATTTATTAAGTACCCGAGTGAGACAACCTATCTAGCAGTTATTGATCCTAGCAGTGCACCGGCCGGCTCTTGGTGGGAGTGTGGAGCAGCCCGGCCGACAGTGGCTATTAATCCGGCGATTCCCTTTGGAACAGCGGGACACTTTATTATGTACTTTCAGGGCACAGACTTGGGTGTTGGTCCAGGCTGTGGGGCTGGTGGCAGTCTTACGCGCATCGGTGGAGCGACAAGTGCGGACGGTTTGGTCTGGTCGGTCGCGGCTGATCCGATCTCGGAGGTAGTGCCAGGCGCACCACTTGAGCCGCCTTTTAATGTTGGTGGCGACTTTAATCCCGCACTCATTTATGATCCAAGCGGCTTCCCCCTCTTGCCCTACAAACTTTGGTTTGATAATGCGACCTCGATCTTTTTTAGTGAGAGTCTAACGGGGGCCGGCTCAGCCGCGGCCTGGTCGGCACCGGCCGTCGCACTTGCTCCCGGCATTGCAACGGAGTGGGATAATACAACCGTCAGCGCTCCCAGCGTGGCTCTTGATAGCGCGGCGGGTTTGTACGTTATGTACTACGAGGGAGGTAGTGCCGGTTGTCCTGACTCTGTGCCTGCCTCACTATTTTTCCCATCACTTGGTCGCGCGGAGAACCTTACGCCGAGCGGCCTCTTTAGCAAGCCGGCCGCTCCCTCTGAGCAAGCGGCTCTTTGTGACGAGCCCTCTGACGGTGCCGTCACTACCTACGAGAACATCATCTATATTCCACCCCCAACCTTTGGGGACTGGGACTTTGCCGCTCAAGACCCCATGTTGCTAATTGACCCGACCGACAACCTCGATCGTCTTTGGTATAACTCGCCGACTGAAGCGGGTCGCGCTATCGGGCTGGCCTGGAACATCGCGGCCGATCCAGCCGGTACACTGCACTCCAATCCCATCGACACTTTTAGTCCGGGGTTCACCACGGTAGATATTGGTGCCCTTAATTTGACACATCTTGGGCACGTTACAGCTGACTTAAGCGCACGCACGAGTGACGCACTGAGCGATTTGCTTTTTGATCCCGCGCCGGGCGTGGCTTATCCCGCCGGTTCTCCTTTTTTAGTCAATGGCGCACTACTGGGTGACTTTAGCAACGTTACCAGCGGCGAGCAGTATCTGCAGTACCGTGTTGAACTAGCCCAAGACACAAATCCCGGCGTGATTGTTGAGTCGCCGCCTCCAGCCAGTTTAGTTTTTAGCGATGCGATCGAGGAGATCAGCCTGGATGTTCATCAGCGGGAGAACCTGGTTCAAGCTTTGGCAGTCCCAGCCGAGGGCGCCGTTATGGATGCTCTGATAAATATCACTGACATAACCTTTACCCAAAATCCTACCGAGCAGGCCATCACTTATGATTTCAGCACAGCCCTCGATGAGAGCACCAAGATGGTAGTGGATCCCAATGGTGGTGAGGTTCTCCCGGGAGAACAACTCGACTACTCAATCAACGTAACTAACTCCTCGGCCTCAGCGCTCACGCAGGTCACGGTAAGCGACGAAGTGCCGCTGGGTACAACCTATCTGGCTGGCTCAATTTTTGGGACCGGAGGGGACGATAGTGGTGAACCAACCTTACGTTGGACGCTCGGGACATTGGATCCAGGTGAGAGCGAGGTAATTGGCTTCTCTGTGATTGTTAATGACAATATTGGAGAGGGTAGTGAACTTCTCAACCAAGCCTTTATTAACTCGGCTGAGACCGGTGTGATTCCGACGGACAACCCCGCCACTACCCAGCGGCGCGACCCGACAATCATTCCGGTTGGTGCACGCCTTGTACTCATTTTGGCTGGTGGGGCGCTCCTGGCCGGTCTATTGACCTACGTACGCGAGCGACGTCGCGGTGGGCGCGCTAAGACCTGTCGACGTAGTAGCGTCATTGCCACGCTGATAATGCTGCTAATGCTGTTTGTCTCGACTCTCCCGATTGCAAACATAACGCAAGCGCAGAGTCCCGGTAACGAGATGTACTTTGAGGTTATCGATGGCGATCGCAATCTCGACCCGGCCCTAGTTGATACAGTCGTGGCCGACCTAGCTGTCACTCCCTCGGGCGACAACGAGCCAGTGACACTCACCGAGACAGATCTCGACACAGGTACTTTTAGAACAAGCTTACGGGCTGTTCTCGATAACCAAGCGATTGCTAGCAATGGTCTCATCGAAGTTAGACCTGGCGACACTATTACCCTCTCCTACGAGGACGAATTTAATACGAGTGGTTCTCCCGTGACGCTTACGGACAGCGTGGCGGCTGTTGTTGACCCACTCTATACCGTTTCTGTAATCAGTCGTACCCCGCGCTTGCTAACGAGTGGGGGGCAAGAAGCAGAAATCTTAGCCAGTCCGCGCGATGTCTTTGGAGTACCGGCTAGCGATGGCACCAGTGTGTCATTTGACTCTTCGGTTGGCACGGTTGACCCGGACAAGGACACTACTGCGCAAGGAGTTGCTTCTACACTCTTTAGTAGTCCGACGATCGTTAATCCAACCACAATCACTGCCGGTGTGTCACAACCACAGGGGACTGACTCTGGTTCGTTGTCACTCACGACTCGCACGTCCACGACGACAACCACTTCGACAAATAACGTTCCTCTTAATGAGCCGCCCGACATTAACCTCCCCGGTACGGCCAACCAAGTCAATAATATTCCCCCGCCGAATAACAATGTAGCTAACACTACCATCGGTAACCAAGTTAGCAACGCGCCGACAGGGATTATGCCGAGAGAACCGCAGGGCAAAAGTTGGTACCAGCAAATCCAACAATTTTTGGCGCACCCAGTAGCCCAGACGCTTCAGCGCATTACCAACCGCATCGTGGCGCCGGTTCTTGCGGGTGTTTCAGCCCTAAACCTAGCACTCGCCACCACGGTTACCCTCTGGTATCCCTTTTTACTACGCATATTTTTGGAACCAGCCCAGGTGCTCTTTGGTCGACGTCGTCGTCCTTGGGGCGTGATCTATCACAGTCTCAGTAAACAGCCGATCGATCTGGCGATTGTGCGGCTGCGAGACGTTAATGGCAGTGTCGTGAGTACCAAAGTTACCGACCGGTTTGGTCGCTACGGTTTTCTGGTTCAACCGGGACGCTATCAACTCTCTGTAACCAAAGTCGGTTTTGAATACCCATCTAAGTTGCTGCGTGGCGATGCCAACGACAATCAGTATCGCAATTTGTACTACGGTACGGCTTTCTCCTTGGATAAGCCGACCTTTGTTAATTACAACATACCAGTCGATCCAACTGGTGCGACGGCTAGCGTACGCACAGTACTGCGGCGTCACGCAAAAAATGTGACACATAACCTGGTGGCTTACTCCGGTCTGGTGCTTGGAACCATTTCACTTGTAGTAGCAAGGACCTGGCTCGCCTTGGCTCTACTTGTTTTGCACGTTGTGGTATTTGCATTGTTTAGACGATTGGCTCGTGGGCGCAAAGCTCCGCGCTGGGGGACCGCCTATGACCGCAGTAATGACGAACCTCTGGCGCATACAGTAGTACGTATTTTTGATGGCACCTACAATCGCGTGCTCGAGCAACAAGTGGCTGATCGGCAGGGTCGCTTTGGATTCTTGGTTGGTAAGTCCAGCTACTATCTGGATGCGATTAAAAGTGGATATACTTTCCCACCGGCAAGTAAAGGTAAACCGCGGGATTACATTGGTGGCATGATCCAGCCTAAGGAGGCCCAGTCCTCGGTTGCGCTAGATCTACCGCTTGATCGACTGCCGGCGGGTCAATCCTCCGCTCAATCCCCGGTTCGCCCAGCGCTCAACCCAGCTGCGCCCACTGGCCCAATCGCACCGTCCGGACCGACGGTCTAATGCACAGCCCGTCCCAAAAATTTCACGCGCAGTGGATGAAGTGGTGGATGATACGTGTACGCGGCCTTGGTTCTCCCGTTGACGGACCATACAAAAATCGGTAGAGTGGCGGAGCTTAATTCCCAGGGAACAGCGTTGTTTACACGCGTCGCCGCTCATGGTTAGCGGATTTTTTACGAGAAGAATTACACAACTCCAAAGCGTTGGCGATGTTTTAAGTCAACGGCGTTTGTCGCTTGGCATTGCGCTCGAGCGGGTGGCGCGCGAGACGCAAATACAGACCAAGTACCTGGCGGCATTAGAGCAGGGCAAGCGGCGGTATTTGCCAGCCGAGATTTACGTGCGGGGCTTTGTGCGTTCGTACGCGCGTTACTTACGTTTAGACGAGCAAGCAATTTTAGGACAGTGGGAACGTGAGCGGGGTATTGCTCGCCACTTGGCGGGGCAGACTAGTTCTCCTATAGATCCGCGCAAGACTTTTTTGAGTCGTAAATCAATCTTGCCGCGGGTAAAAATTACTCCACTCGTTTTTAGATCGGGCTTGGTTGCTTTGGTGATTATTGCGGGACTGGTCTATGTGCTTTTGGCCGTCTCTAGCTTAGGTCGAAAGCCAACCCTTGCACTAACCGAGCCACCCAGTGACCGGATGGTGGCTGACAGTGCCTTGGTAGTTGTGGGAGAGACGAGCCAATCTGCGCGGCTGACGATCAACGGGCAGCCGGTTCAGGTAACCTCTGATGGACATTTTAGAGAGACGCTCACGCTGCAAGATGGGATGAACCTTATTAAAATCGTGGCAGCCAGCAAACTTGGGCGTGAGACAGAGATCGTGCGTAATATTCAGGCCAATTTGGAACCGCTAGCGGTCCGCAATGATACGCGGCCAGCGGAGGATGGTGGCAAAGTTGTCGATGCCACACAAACGAGTGAGTCCGCCGGCCCCGTGGATGTTGCAGTCGAGATTATCGGAGAGGCGACCTGGATATCGGTGGACGTTGACGGCAAGTCCGCTTTTGAGGGCACTCTGCTCCCCAACTCAAAAAAGCGCTTTAGTGGGCAGGAGCGCGTGGTTCTCACGAGTGGTAAGGCAGAACACACCGCGATTGAGTTTAAGGGAGAAAAGCTTACAAGACTGGGAGAAGGGTTTATTAGGGGGGTTACTTTTACCGAGGACCTCGATCTTAATGAGTTGTCCACAGCTGCGGCCCTGCAAGGCGGTTCCCGTTAATCTTTTCTTAAACCCACAGGGCGTACACTCGACCTCATAGCGGGATCCCGCTAGTATAAATAATTCACCTCACTCCTATGGCAAAAAAAGCCACCAAAAGCTCAGTTTCTACTATTAATCCGGCAGCGCGGGTGCCTTTGCCCGTAGCTGGTAAGCGCGGGGCTGCAAAGGGCTCCGGCGCAGCCAAAGGTGCCGGTGCCGCCGGTCCAAAGGGCGCCAAGCGCGCGTTAGACCGGCAGACAGCACGCCAAGCGGCGGCATTACTCGCCATCGACCAAATCAAGACCCGTTTTGGCGAGGGTTCAATCATGAAGCTCGGCGAGGCCAAGCGCGTCGATGTTGATGCAATCCCGACCGGTTCAATTTCACTTGATATTGCTCTGGGCGTGGGCGGGGTTCCCAAAGGGCGGGTTATCGAAATCTACGGTCCTGAGAGCTCAGGTAAGACCACTTTAGCGCAACACATCGTGGCTAGCGTTCAAAAGCGTGGAGGTATTGCCGCTTACGTCGACGCTGAGCACGCTCTTGATCCAGAGTATGCCAAGCGTGTTGGGGTCAAGATTGACGATCTACTCATTAGTCAGCCCGACACAGGAGAACAAGCGCTCGAGATCGTCGAGACACTGGTACGCTCTAACGCGGTCGATGTGGTCGTGATCGACTCGGTTGCCGCGCTAACACCACGCGCGGAGATCGAGGGTGAAATGGGCGACAGTCATATGGGTCTTCAAGCGCGCTTGCTCAGCCAAGCATTGCGCAAACTCACCGCGACGATTGCTAAGTCGAACACTACCGTCGTCTTTATTAACCAAATCCGTATGAAGATCGGCGTGATCTTTGGTAACCCCGAGACAACTACCGGTGGTATGGCGCTCAAATTTTACTCGTCGGTACGTATTGAGGTGCGACGTCGTGCGCAACTCAAACTTAATGAAGACATCATTGGTAACCGCGTTAAGGTCAAGATTGTCAAAAACAAAGTCGCTCCGCCTTTTAGGACGGCTGAGTTCGACATCATGTATAACCACGGCATAAGTTTTGAGGGTGATCTGATTGATAGCGGAATGATTTACGGCGTAGTGGTTAAGTCGGGTTCTTGGTTTACTTATGGGGACGTCAAGCTCGGACAGGGGCGTGAGGGCGCCAAGCAATTTCTCAAGGAGAACGGCAAGCTGGCACGTGAGATCGAGAAGCGCATCTGGGCGGTCGTACGGGAGCGCGAACGCACCGGGCAACCTCTGGGGGTTGCGGCAATCAAGGGCGCATAGTTTCGAGTCGGCAAGCGGCTCGAAGAACCGGCGGTCCGCTCGTTCCTGCGACGAGCGGCCGCCTTTTCGCTCGGCGCAAAAGTCCGGCTGCGCCGGACACCGAGCTTTTGCGCCTGCGCGGAATTCTTCTCGCCGCTATCCGAGCTCGGTGCTCCCCGTGCTAAGCTAGCGGCATGAAAAAATCTTCTCTCATGTGGGTGGCGGTTGGTTCCATTGTTGGCGGAATCGTTATCGGTGCCGCAGCGGTGTATGGCTGGTTTGTAATGGCTGAACCTAATCAAGCGACACAAGCCAATAACACTGCTGAGACTAGAGATGTCACTGGTTCACCCGAGGATGAGCGTATCTTGCTAACCCGCGACAATCTCGGCCAATACAGCAAAAAGGATAATGGTTCTCCCGATTGTGAAGCGGACTTTAGAGGTCAGGGTGCTTTTGACGCAGACGAGACGGCTGCCTATAACAACGCTGACTTTGGTTTGAGTGTCGAGATACCGTTTAACGCTGATTGGGGCACTGACCAGTACCGACTCTCTCCCTTTGAGGATTTGGACGCACCCATAGATGACGGTACCGGCGATGTATTGGCCTCAGTGCAATTTGGCAACATGTTTGTGGGCGAAGGCTGTGGGTGGTATCGCACCCACTTCTTGAGCATTCGCAAAGGACGCGACGTAGAAGAGATCAAAGATGCGCTTGGGCAGGATCTGGTCGCAACCAAAGCGGTAACCGAGAGTACTATCCCTGGTTTGGGGCTTGACGCGGTTGAGTACGACTTTGGGGCACTTTGCGGCATGCCCACCCTAGAGGTTTTGGGCAAGGACTATAACATCGTGATTGGAGCCGGGTGCGGTTCCGATCCCAATGATGACTATCCCTGGCTGCGTAGTGTGGCCTCGTCGCTAGTCTTTAAGTAGCTCGCCGTTTGCTGCGTAAGAGTGCAAAGGCGCGCTCATCATGTTCCATCGAGGACGGAGTAGAGGCAACTGTGTCTCCGGCGGTCATATAAGCGGCAACTTCCCACCCTGCTCGATCAAAGAGCCGCTTAAGACCTACCTCGGTAAAAACCCAAAAATTAGTCGGGTCGTTGTTGAGCTCCCGGGCTCCAACCAGGTAAGCCAGCGCACTTTTTGACCAGTTTTGTTTACTGTCGGGAGAAAATTGAGCAATTCGAGTGCTCACTAAGCAGTAGTCGGCGTGCATAGCCAAACGCTCCATGGCATAAAAAGGGTTCTTAAGATGATAGAGGATCCCCAAGAAAATCACGAGTCCGTAGTCCCGCCTTGGCAGTGCAAATTGGGAATCTAAATCGATATCGTAAATCTTTATCTTGGACTTTAGTTGTCGTTTGAGTGTTCGTGCACCCTCGAGATGACTAGAGTTAGTTGCGGCATAGTCAATGATGTCTACAGTTAGGCCCAATTGTTCAAGTAAAAAACCAAAATCGCCATCAGCGGCACCAATATCTGCCACGGGTTTGTCCTGAGCTAGTCGTGACAGGTCTCGCAGTTTACCACCAAGTAACCGGTCGAGGTGCACAACGTTGGATAATGAACCGTATGGGTACCAGACAAACTTGACTGGTTCAGCGGCTTTACGAGCCCTAGCAATGCTCGCTTCAAAGTCACTCAGCTTTTCTTTAAGAAGATCAACCGTAACCGCTTGCTGGGTGAACTTTTTGGCGTGACGCGATGCGACTAGCGAAAGCATGCCGGTTAGGCTAGCAGATCAGCGGCTTTTTGGGCAACCGCTACATAGCGCTCGCGATTATCATCAGGTGCGCCAATATTGATACTCATTTTTTGGCAGACCGTACAGCGATGGGTCAATTTAAATCCGTCACGCGTATTCAAACAAGCTATGGGCTCCATGGGCGCTTGACAGGCTGCCGCCCGATCACCCGGGACCGTCTCGTCAACATGCAACGACCATAGACACATATGGCAGTGATTGCGCACGCTGTTCGGGTGAGGCGCTACTACGGCACCGCAATTTGCACAGGAGAACCCTGTATTGCGGCCTTTAACAAAAAAGTTTTTTCGTTGGTGCACGCGCGTTCTTAAAGCCCTAGCGCTACCTAGTCTCAAACCTTACCTTAGGCTTGTACAAAAGGTACGAGCGCCACGTAGCGGGCCTTTTTGACCTCGGCCGAAACCTGACGTTGGTGTTTAGCACACACACCCGTTCGCCGGCGCGGTTGAATTTTGGCGTACGAGGACAAAAATTTACGCATTAAGCGCACGTGTTTGTAATCGATAATCGGCGCCTTATTGTCGTGAAACGGACAGACCTTAGGGCGCGCCGTAAGCGTAGGGGCTTGCATTAGAATGGAATATCTTCAATGGTTATTGTCTCGTTCTTGGCAGCTCCTTTACCAGCCGCCACAGTTGCTACCGGCTTACCAACACCTTTTGTATCAGCGTCGAGTTCAACCGTGGGGACCGCCTCGGGAGCGGCCGCTTTACCACCGACTGCACTACCGGCACCACGCGCGCTAGCCGCACCGCCACCCTGACCCGGTCCGTACGAGAGCATGATCATATTATCGGCCACCACCTCAGTGCGGTAGCGTTTGACGCCATCCTTACCATCCCAGCTGCGGGTTTGCAGGCGACCTTCGACATAGACTTTTTTACCTTTTTGCAAGTACTGTGCACAAATGTCCGCCAGCTTGCGCCAGGCCACAATATTGTGGAACTCAGCGCGCGACTGCCGTTGACCACTCTGGTCAGTCCAAGTGAGATTAGTGGCCACCGAAAACGAACAGACGTTCTGCCCCTGAGGAGTGGTTCGTACCTCGGGGTCCTGTGTGATGTTGCCGATAAGCATTACTTTGTTGAGATCCATGAAAGTTGAGTTAGTGAATTTGTGACCAGTATGTGGTAAGCGAGATAAAAGTCTCGTTAAATTTTTTCCTCTAAAATCTCATCGAGCGAGCGTGGCTTGTCGTCAGGAGCGGGTTTAGCTGGCTCTGCAGCCGTTTTAGACTTATCAACAGCCTCTGGTTTTTTGGCGCTTTCACGCTTGGCGGCCTCGGCCTCACGGCGTTCATCTGTAAGTTTGGGGAGTGTGATCGGCCAAGCATTTTTGGGCTGCTCGGTCAGCAAAAAGCGCAATACCGACTCCTGCACGCGTAACTCAGCGCCGAGCTTGGCAATCTGCTGGGGGTCGATAGTGATGCGCCACAGCACATAGTTACCGTGAGTCTGATGCTTAATCGGATAGGCCATCTTGATGCGACCCCAGATCGACTCGGCCGTAACCTTGGCGCCATGTTTGGTAAAAACAGCTGTGATCTCCTTGGCTGCCGCGGGGAGCGCCGTCTCATTGAGAGCGCCGGACAAAATCAACAAGACCTCATACGCCTTGGTGGTTGGTGTAGTTTCGGTTGTGTTTGTATCGGATAATGTAACGGTCACGGGTGATTGGATGGCTATAGCTAAATAAGGCTCCAGACGTGGGTGAACCGCAAGAGCGCAAGCTCGGGCGGGTCCGGAGAAGCCAACCCTAACGTCTCGCTATTAGGCTGTCAAGGAAGTGTGCGCGCAACCCCCTTGAGTCCACGGTAAATGCGGTATGGCATCGAGCGATATAGCTTGTCGAGTGTTTTTCCCTGCCTTAGCAATTGCGTATTCTTATGTTCAACTTCTTGCCTGAGGAGACGGGTTTGCTCGCGTTCATGAGATAATTGAGACAATGCGGTTTGTGCAGTTTTTAACTGCCCTTCAATGTTTGCTAAGTGTTGTTCCCGGTTAAACTGTGCCTCCTGCATGGCCTTAGCCCCCAACTGCATATCTCGCTCGTGTTGCTTGATCTTATCCAATTCGGCTTGCTTTTGCGAAAAGCGAGCGTCACTCACATCGGTCAAGATAGAGTCAGTAACTTTAAGAGGTTCCGGACGATTACTAGCAACTGCAAGAAAATACAGCGGAACGCGCCGCTCAGGCTTTGTTGGGATCAACTCTTCGTTCCCCCATTCGACAAAATGCTCGTCAATAGCCCTTAAGTTGCTTGATAAGTTCCAGATGCTGGAAGTGCCGTGAAGCCTTTGCCCTAAGAAGACTACCTGCTTAAAGTTGCCTCGCAGTAGCTCACGAAACTCATCAAAATAAAGCTCTTTTAGGTGGAATGGGTTGTGCCGGTTTGGCCCATCGGTATAGGTCAGCTTGTTAGGAGTCGATACAAAAAAGATACCAGTGGGAGAGAGTAGACGCTTTACCTCCGTAAGAAGGGCCGCGTGATCCTTAACGTGTTCTAGCGCTTCAAAGCAAGTAATTACGTCAAAAAGTTGTTGGTCCGGTAATGGGACCTGTGTAATGGAGCCGAGCTTAAAGTTAAGATTGTTTGCTAAATATTTAGATTGAGCGTGGTGAACCGCGTCAGGATTAATGTCAACGCCCGTGACGCTCTGCGCTTGTTGTGCCAACAGATCGGCACCATAGCCTTCTCCCGACGCAAGATCTAGCACCCGTTTACCACTTACATAACGTTGTGCTAGCAAATAACGGTGCAAATGCTCGTAGGCTATCGAGGCGTTAGGAATCCAGGGCAAAAAGCGCTCTCCGTCGATGGTTAACATAGTCAGCCTGTTTCTAGCAAAGCTTGTCTCTAACCACAAGTAAGTCTAAAGTAAATCACTCATTTATGCTTAAGTTCGTCACTAACATCGATGTAAGTTTTAGGTACGGCGGGGTCGCTGAGCTTATTCGACATCTGCGTGGGACAGATCTTCCGCGCACCGTACTGGATATAGGCGGCTTGGGTGATTTTGCTCAGGTCTTTCCGGAGTCAAAAGTGGTATCGGTGAACCCCGATCCACAAGGTAGTCTGGATGTTATTGCGGCCGATGGGCGTTCGCTCCCATTTGCAGATGAAAGTCACGATGTTGTTATTCTTTCGGATGTGCTCGAGCACGTCAGCAAAAAAGACCGCCCACGTGTTATCGCAGAAGCCTGCCGAGTGACGCGCGATCTAGTTATTATTAACGGTCCTTGGCAGTCGCCACTTACCCTAGAGGTTGAAAACCAAATAGATGATCTAAACATTCGTTTCTTTGGGCATTCCAATCCATGGATTGCGGAGCATCGACGATGTGGTCGGCCCACCCGTGATGATTTTTCACTCCCACACGGTTTTTGTTCTGAACTACTGCTCGACCAGACCCCCGCGCTCCTACTGTATCTTTACTCGGTTGTTGATTACGTTTCGGCTATCAGTGGACGTGATGGGAGTCGTCTCCTCGCAACGCAAAAGATTTTATCAAACTTTGGTCCGCTTGAACTACACGGTGCCTCTGTGCGTAAAACTTGGGTTGCTCGACGGCGTAAGTCTCTGCCCGCTGAAGAGGGGCTTGTCTCTCATCCCAAAGATTATGCTGACCGTTTGGTTGACCTCATGCCGGATATTGCTCTGGCGCTCCTGGAGGTCTACGAACGGTTGACTCAACAGCGTGCGCGACTGGGTTTTGAACTATTGCACGGACTTCCTCAGGTTAAGGCCCGTACTGCTTGTCTAAATGCTCGTGGGCATTATCTCCAAGAACTACTGCGACATGACTCCTAGCAGTTCAGCGCGTGTTGCAGTTGTGATTCCGGTCTACAACTTTGGACAATATCTCGATGCAGCTATCGGCTCTGTTATTGCGCAAACCA
>JAZDNR010000094.1:0-4602 GCA_043799475.1 Parcubacteria group bacterium | reverse complement strand
GGTTCGATCCCCGGCCCCGCTACCAGCGGAGTCAGGGAGAACCATCACGGCGAGATACGAGGTGCACGGATGTGGCATAAAAACTGGTCGACGCGGGGTGGAGCAGTGGCAGCTCGCCAGGCTCATAACCTGGAGGTCGCGGGTTCAAGTCCCGCCCCCGCAACCAGTGGAAAATTTTAATACTTGAACACTTGGCTTTGACAGAACACAGCCTGTCGACCCAACGGGTCTGTTGTTTTCGGATAGAAATTTCCGGTTTCTCGGATAGAAATTTCCGCTTTTAGCTAGGCTGGGTACGTCATCCGTTAAATAAAGGATAGTACCCATGTATAGCTCCGCTGGAGATCAACGTTTTAAGTTGTCTGACAAAGCGCTAGAACGCTGTCTCATTATTCAAAAATTGATCCAGGGAAAAATGAATCAAGCTGAGGCGGCCCTACAGCTCGGGCTCAAATCAACCAGGCAGGTAAGAAACATAAAGGATCGCTTCCTTAGGGAAGGTAGGGCGGGTTTCGTCCACAAACTAAAGGGTAGATCCGGTAACCGTGCTAAACCTCAGGATTTTTGGCATAAGATCCTTCGGTTAATCAGGCAGAAGTATTGGGACTTTGGGCCCACACTGGCTCAGGAGGAATTAGCAGAACGAAATCACATAACAGTCCAGTACACCGCTCTGCGCGATCACATGATTAGCGCTGGTTTATGGAAACCTCGCAAGCGGCAAATGACGATCAGCCACCGCGAGTGGCGACCCAGAAAAGCAGCCAAAGGAGAAATGGTTCAGTTTGATGGTTCGTATCACGCCTGGTTTGAGGAGCGTGGTCCTAAATGTTGTCTTTTGGCCAGTATTGATGATGCCGACAGTGACGTCCACGCGCTGCTCGATGAGCATGAGGGTATTAAGCCGGTATTTCGTTATTGGCGAGGGTATGTATTAACGCGTGGGAAACCGCTCGCCATCTACCTAGACCGCTACAGCACCTATCACCAAAATCAGAAAACAGTTCTGGGTGACCCTAAGAGCCAGACTCAGTTTGCGCGTGCCATGAGCCAGCTTGATATCAACATTATCTACGCTAAAAGTCCTCAGGCTAAAGGCAGAGTGGAACGACTTTTTAGTACCTTACAGAATCGTTTAGTGAAGACGATGCGTTTAGAGAAGATACGTGGCAAAAAAGAGGCTAACGCTTTCTTGCAACAAACTTTTTTAACAAAATTTAATACGCGGTTTAGGGTCCCGCCGCTCTCCGCGCACAATTTGCATCGCCCCTTAACGCCACAGGAGAAGCGCCAGTTAAATAGTATCTTGTCAGTCCACCACGAGCGCGTCGTTAACCGGGACTACACCGTACAGTTTAAGAAACAATTCCTGCAGTTAACCGCACAACAACCCATTAATGTCTTTCCTAAGAATATCGTAACGATCGAAGAACATCTCGATGGCGATCTTAAGGTAAGCATGAGAGCTCAGTATCTTACCTATGTGGTCTTACCTACACGTCCCACACCATCCTTCCAAAAACCAGTCTGGACGTTGGCTGCAACCAAAAAAACAATACTGGTACCAATCCACCGAGCGACGCCAGTTGATCATCCTTGGAGCAAACACCATCTTAGAACCACTACCTAGCAGGAAATTTCTAAACGCAAAACAATAGGAAATTTCTATCCGATGCTAACATCGACCCAACGGGTCTTGACAAAAAGGAGAGTTTGGCATATCTTTCTTTGTTCTGCCAAGAGCTGACTTGCGCAATAACGCGTTAGAGGTGACCTTCGCAGAACTTGGCAACCGCGCTGGGAGTCGATCCTGAACCAGGAAGATGACTCAGCGCAAGGAGCACCATGTTCTATCAAAACCCGGATCTGATCTGCGGCAGCAACAATGGCGTATTGGCCATCGCACCCACAAAGAGCGGCAGACTAGCCCGTCTCGTCAAGAAGACGAAAGCCGGCAGAGAGCGTGTCTGGACATTCAGCAAACCACACGTCTGGGAGGATGAGGACGGCGACGAGCGCATCGACCACAAGGACAGAGGGGCCCTCACGGGCAACTCGGCCGATGGTCAAGCATTTCTCATGCTGTGCTACGATCTCGGTATCCGCGCGAACTACAGTGGACTCTACGTACCCTTCAGCAATGGAATGCGGCGCTACGGTCGGTTCGAGGAGGATGACAAACCCACCAACGACTACACAGAAAGCGAGCTAAAGCTCGCGCGCTGGGACCTCCCCACGCGACAGCAGCTTGAGGATATCCTCAAGCCCGCCTAGAGGTCTTAATACCGCCGCTCGAGTGTGACCTTGCGATCCCTCGGCGGCGGTTCTTTTTTTGTAGCAGTAAAACAAGCCCATTAACTTGCAGCGCAGATAAGCCAGCGCTAGGCTTAGAATGGCTTTTTCGGATAGCACAAAGGAGGAACGCTTGACACAACTGCCGAATCACGGCACGCGCCACTTGTGCAAACGGCTCCAGAGGTTGAACTTGCGACAGCGGGGCCTTTTGCGCACGCTCTTCCCCGCTCCGCTTCGATTCTTAAGGAGGATCCGTCGCCAACAGATGCGCCGTCCCGCCATGGTCACTCTCTTGTTCGTCGGCACAGTCTTGCTTAACTACCATCTCCACCTCGCTCTGATCGTATAGCCACTCCTCAACCTCCTTTAGTCCCGGCCGATCCCCGAACCGTTCGTAGCGCTGCTGCGAACGGTTCTCCTTATTAACTCAACAAGCCCTTTGCGTGAGGCCCTAAATGCGTTAGATTGTCCAAGCTAATCTTGGGCCAGTAGCGTAGCGGCTTAACGCACCGCCTTGTCAAGGCGGGGATCGCGGGTTCGAATCCCGTCTGGCCCGCCACGATTTCCATAACATGCCGATACTACTATTCTTAATAGCGCTACTGGCGGCCCCGTTTGCTTGGGCCCAGGCAGGAGAACCAATTGTCCCGGTCATACGAGACACCTATATTTTTAACAGTAACGAAGATGAACAACACATCATCGTCGCTGCAGTATTAAAGCGACTCGACCCACGACTGCTTTATCAGTTCAACTTTGACACTAACCAGGATGGCATCGAAGATCGCGTAATCCAGGTTACCTTGCAAGAGCAAGGTAGCAAGTTGCAAGCCACGGTTACGGGTCCTAGCATCCCCGAGCGCACCGGCGAGATAGTCCAGCCCGTCAAAGCCCAGAGTATGCGAGGGCCTGTCTCGACCGATGCGAGTCCAAACATTCTCTCTGAGCGTGGCAAAAGTTTACGCGCTTTTGTTGGGCGACGTGATGATCCAACCGGCGGCGAACTTTATAACGCTAAAAACGTTGACCTTATTGCTATCGATCTTGCTACGGCCGAGGTCCTGGCCGAGTTTAAACCCGAGCTAAATTTTTGGGTTACGACATACCAACCGGAGGAACAAAACTAATGCCGCGTTACCTCTGGTTTATCACCGCCCTCGTCATCCTGATCGGCGGCATTGCTATCGCCCGCGCGTATTTTGTGGTCGATTCACAAACCTATCGACAAGTTGAGCGTAGCGAGTCGTGTTATCTCAATATGGCACAACCACACATCGCCCCGAATGGTCGCCGCCCACAAGATGGTTCTGCTGAACTCAATGACGCAACCTTTGGAACGGTGTTCCCCTATTTTGCAGCTCCGCATAATAGCGAGTAACACGCTCGCTAGATGCTAGCCGTGCCTGCGAGAATGCTACTTGCTAACTGAGAATGACTCACGGTCGACTTCTGTACCGTCTACTAGTATCGCGACCTCATACTCACCCTCACCGGCGTTGTTTTGATAGAAATACACTCGGCTCTGATCTTTTGGCAAATCGTAGTCAAAATCCGAGAGTTTGCTGCCGTCTTGGTACCACTCTACCGTGACTGTGGGTGAGTCACCCAGCCCAGCCCGATCATCAAACTCGACCACCAGGTAAAAACGGTCGTCTTCCCCATTAAACGTATTGGTCGGGTCGACCGGTTTGGCAGAACTATCAACATTTTTAGCAACCGTTAGGGTAACTCCTTCACCACTAGTTGTTAGATCAGTTTCTTCGAGAGTGGTCGTATTGGCGGTGTTGTTTGTCGCATTGATCGTCTCATTGGCTGTGTTCTCCTCCCGCTGTACCTCATTTTGCGTTTCGTTGATCAGGTTGTTGCTAGACTCCTGTTCTTGCTCTTGCTCTTGCTCTTGCTCTTGTTCTTGCGGCAAAATGTCAATTACTCCCAAAAACCAAAAAACTATTACTGCTACCACTATAAAGCCCGCCCCCACGCCGAACCCCATCCAAAAAGAAGGGGCGCGACGATGTTTGTTCTCGACCATAGTTACTTCGACCATGTTTCTAGTTTAGCACACTCGACCAGACACAAGGTTTATCATTGGGTACATCTGGGTCGCTCTGCTGCCGACAAGCAAAATCAAAGCGATAAGTAGTTGTTTTGCTCGGGTATTGCACCTCCAACTCGAGCTGCTTGCCGCGATTAGTAAAACGCGGGGTTCCTACTAGTTCTCCTGTTGGACTAAAGGGGGCCGCCTCGGGATTAAATTCGTTCCAGGGCTGCTCGCTATGCCCACTCCTAAAGTTGTAAGTGTGAACG
>JAZDNR010000063.1:0-3037 GCA_043799475.1 Parcubacteria group bacterium | reverse complement strand
GCGTCAGGCCGGTGTTTCGGCGTGTGATGACCGTCTTATCACGCTGCAAAAGTCTGATGGTTTTGCATTGCTTGCGGCAAAACTTTGCCTGGCTTTTGATAATGTTCTCGTCAAGAATGGTGTGGCCGACTTTTCTTCGCTTGTAGCGTCGGCGCTTAAGGCGCGTGAGCATTTGCTGTGGCAAAATAAAGTTGAGCACGTCTTAGTGGACGAAGTACAAGATGCCAACCAGCAAGAACTGACTTTAGTGGCTAATATTGCTGGCACGAGTTGCCGCACTTGGGTAGGGGATCCCAATCAGTCGCTCTACGGCTGGCGAGGTTCTGCCGGATGTGTGCCTAAAACACTCAGCGTGTGTTTTTTACGCAACAATTATCGCTCTAGCGCGCGTATCATCGCCTGTGTTAACGCTTTTTTGTCTGCCAGCACGATCAAGACAGACGTGCCCTTTACCAAAATACAAGCCCATCGGCAGGAGGGTTGCTTACCAACGCTCATCACATATCCGCGCTACGGTGAAGATCAGTTATGTTTGAGATTAGTAAATGAGCTTTTAGGACAGGATTTTGGAGAACAAGACATTTTAATTTTGTCACGTGCGCACGAGCCGCTTAAGCAACTGCACCAGACCCACGCGCGCTACACCAAAGTGCGACTGGCCACCGTGCATGCCGTCAAAGGGCTCGAAGCACCGGTCGTGATCATCATTGGAGCGGCAGCAGGACGCTTTGGGTTCCCGGCTGAGCAACATGGTCGCGGTCTAGCCGTGCTCAATACACTGGCGGGTTACGACCAAACGCGCGAGGAGCACAATATTTTTTATGTCGCTCTAACGCGCGCTCGCGATCGGTTGGTCATCGCCGTACCGCAGCAGCAAAAATCACCTTTTACTCAAGAACTATCAAGACGAATAGTTAGGCGTGTCACCGTCCAGTAGTACTTCAACTTACCTCCTAATAATTACATGGATTCTGAAACTGCCCGCATCAATTGCGCGGGAGAAACGAAATTCAGCGCTACACCACGTATGTGCTGCGAGCGTGGTAGTGGTTGTGTCAAGGTAATAAGCATGGCACGACGCACCTGAAATTTGGCAACAAACGCGGCAAGTCCAGATGTCAGGCGACCTTTTTTAATAGAAGTTTTGACTTCGATCGGCAATGGTCGATCGCCGTGCAGTACAACAAAGTCTACCTCGGATTTTTGTTTGGTTCGCCAAAAATGAATAGCTTCCGGTTGGTTGCGTAGTAACTGCAAGAGTCCGATATACACTCCATTTTCGAACAGACTGCCCTGATCAGTACGCTCCGACCAGGTAGAAAATTGTTCAAGGGTAACGTTACGTAAACCCGTATCAATAAAGTAAATTTTGTTTGCCTTAATGATTTCCTGGCGGATATTCCGGTAGTACGGCATCACACGTTTGATAATAAAGGTATCCTCGAGAACCTTGATATTGTTTGTAGAGCCGCATAGCAAAACTATTTGCTATGTTTTAAGCCCCAACCCTCACCGCCGTCAACGCACCGTCGCGCGTTCGCAGTTTAGGTGGTTTTGATAAAATATGTTCGAGCGGTACAGTAGAGACGCACCAAACATTTTTGTGGTTATGTTTATGCCGTGCTATATACTTATATAGGAAAAAATGATTAAGGACCTGCTTTCAGCTCGAGATTTGTCGCTTTTTACCAGTGGCTCACGTTTTTCTCTTGCACGCGTTTTTTTGAGAGAGAACATGCAGGACATGGAGGCGACCTTTGATCTTTTTGTTAGAGAGTTACCGTCCACGCGCAACTATCTGGTTTTTGGTGGACTCGAATTGGTTGCTGAGTACCTACGTAATTTGCGCTTGGACGAACAGCAGCTTGCCTGGATGCGACCAAAATTTCATCTCGACGATGCGGAGCTACGCTACTTTAAGAATTTTCATTTTTCCGGCGATATGTTTGCCCTGCCGGAGGGCACGATCTTTTTCCCGAACGAACCACTTATCCGCATTACCGCACCAATTATAGAAGCACAGATTATTGAGATGTTCTTGATAAATGCGGTTTACTTACAAACCACGCTCGCTTCAAAAATCGCCCGCTTATATGTGGCGGCCCGTGGCAAAGATCTCGCCCTGGGTTTTAACCGCAGTTATGGTCTTGATACGGCGATGAAAGCCACACGCTGGTCTAAAATCTTTGACATCAAAACCTCGCTGGCAGCCTACGACTATTTGATGAGTAATAATCCTCCCTTTGCAGTTGGCACATTTCATTATTTGATCATGGCTTTTGGTAATGAGCTGGATGCTTTTCGTGCCTACTTGCGACAAACCCAAGGCAAGGGTTATATCCTGGTCGACACGTATGACACGATTCGTGGTATCAGAAATTTCATTACGGCTGCCAAAGAAGTTGCTAAAGAAGGCATCCAAGCGACGGGAATTCAGCTCGACAGTGGTGACCCTTATGAACTCAGCCGGCGTGCCCGCAAAATGCTGGACGAAGCGGGTTTGTATAAGGCCAAGATTTTTGCCATGGGCAATCTGGATGAGTGGAAGGTCGCCGACTTGGAGCGTCGCAAAGCGCCGATTGATGTGTACGCGGGTGTTACCGAGATTCTGACGCCGACAGATGCGCCCACCCTGGAACTCGTTTATAAGTTGTCAGAAATCCGCCAAGCCAAAAAAATTACGCCCAAGATGAAAACAAGTGCCAAAAAAGTCTCGCTGCCCGGGCGTAAGAAAGTGTGGCGGATGAGTAAAGGCGGTCGGTACACGCACGACATTATCGGAACCGAAGACGAGAAAGTTGACGGCCAACCGCTGCTGGTGCCAATTATTAAGAAGGGCCGCTTTGATTATGCCTATCCTGCCTTGCCCCACATTCACAAGTACTTTGATGAACAAGTGCAGCATTTTGAGCCAGACCTGTTTTCCGTAGATAAAAAGTTCGTCTATTCGGTTAAGACAGGTGATCAGTTGCAAAAACTCGCTGCCACAACAAAGACAGAAATCGAAAAACAGCATTTTGATAAGGACCTCTAGTTG
>JAZDNR010000023.1:0-4104 GCA_043799475.1 Parcubacteria group bacterium | reverse complement strand
AAGCTCCATGTGGGAGACATCATTGAGGGAACGGTCACAGGAATCGTCGACTTTGGTGCTTTTGTGCAGTTTGATGATCTGGAGGGCTTAGTGCACATCTCCGAGATGGCCTGGCAGCGCATCGATGATCCGCGTGACATTTTGAAGGTCAGCCAAAAGGTGCAGGCCATGATTATCGGCTTGGATGGTAGTCGTATCTCGCTCTCGATGAAAAAACTTATGCGTGACCCCTGGCTCGACGCTATTAAACGCTACTCGGTCGGTCAGACGGTTAAAGGCAGCATTATCAAAGTCACACCTTTTGGCGCCTTTGTTCAACTTGATGATGATATTCACGGTCTAGTGCATGTCTCCGAGCTCTCACTCAAGCCGATCAAGGACCCGGCCGAAGTTGTTGCAGCGGGTGATAAAAAAGAGTTTAGAATCTTGTCGATCGAGCCGGGAGAACACCGTCTGGGTCTGTCACTCAAGGCCATTGAGGCCGAGCGCGCCGGTGTAAAAGTGGAGCTTCCCAAGGCACACAAAAAAATCAGTCTCGAGGAGATGGAACAGATTGCTGCCAAGAAGGAGCAAAAACTGGCCTCCGAAAAAAAGTCTAAGAGTGTGGTTATACCAGAGGTCATGGGCAAAAAAACCGAGAAGGCACTCCTGGACGAGAAGAAGCACAAGCAACGACCCAAGAAAAAATAGCGTGCGGCGTTCTCCTCTTGAAGAATCTTTTAACTCCTCGCTCTTTGAGCGCGCTGCGACTGTGGTTGTGGCTGTCTCGGGAGGAGCAGACTCGATGGTCTTACTCGAGCTTTTGGCCGGTTTAAGCAAGTCACTCGGATTACAATTACATGTGGCACACGTCAACTATGGATTGCGCGGAGTGGCCAGCAAGCTTGATGAAAATTTGGTGCGCCGGCGTACTCGCGAGTTAGGTTTGTACTTGCATTTACATCGTACTGACGAGGTACGACGCGAACAGGGCAATCTGGAAGAGCGAGCGCGTCAAGTGCGCTACCAATTTTTTACAGAAGTCGCCCGCGAGGTTGGAGCCAATGTTATTGCTCTCGGACATAACCTGGATGATCAAGTCGAAACTCTTTTGCTACGAGTGCTACGAGGTAGCGGGCTAAAAGGTTTGTCTGGCATGCAGGCGCGACAAGGGCTACTGGTGCGGCCGCTCCTGGCTATCCCGCGCGCCAACATCCGGGTCTATGCCCACGAGCGTGGAATCCCACACCGCGAAGATGCCAGCAACCGTGACCTACGCTTTGGACGCAATCGAGTACGCCACATATTACTACCGCTGCTCGAGCGTTACTTTAATCCCGGTATTCGTGAAACTTTAGCGCAAAGTGCCAAAGTGGTAGCTGAGGATGAACGTTTTTTAGACGAGCTTTGCGCAAAACTCTACGGCAAACTGGTAAAAGAACAGCCCAGTCCGCAGGGCACGATCGTCTCGATTGCCTCTACTGAGCTCACTGACTTGCCGCCTGCCCTGCAGCGCAGGCTCGTGCGTACGATGTCGCAAACGGCTCTGCCGCAGTTGCGTCCGGCTCACAGCATCGCGCTCGACCAAGCTCTTAAAACGCTCGCCGCAAGTCCCGATGGGCTTCTTTTGCAACTAGGAGAACAGTTGACCTTGACTCGCCGGCGTGGTACCGTGCGGATCTCTCGAAACACGTAAATGGCTCAACTACAACTTAAACCTCCAACTCGCACTCTTGTCCGTAACCTGCTCGTGAGCCTGGTAATTTTTTTGATCATTGCGGCCGCTTTTGCCATCGTACAAGTACCAAGCGGCTCGACCGAGGAGGTGACGCTCTCTAAGTTGGTCAGTGAAATAGAGCGGGAGGAGGTAAAAAAGATCGAGGTGCGAGGTGATGAGTTACGTATTGAACTCGATCAAGGCGGTCATCAAACAGCCGAAAAAGAGCAGGATGCGGCGCTCTCGCAACAGCTCGAGAGTTTGGGAGTCAACAAAGAAAAATTGGCCAAAGTCGAACTAGAGATCACTAATAATGAGGGCCTGACGTTCTTCCTCAACACGATTTTGCCCTTTTTAATCCCCTTTGTGCTAATTGCTGGGTTTATTTGGTTCACCCTGCGGTCAGTGCAAAGTGGTAATCGACGAGCGCTCTCTTTTGGACAAAGTCGAGCACGCGAGACAACGTCGGAAACCACACGCAAAAAAATGAAGTTTAAAGATGTGGCAGGCATGCGGGAGGCCAAAGAGGAGCTTAAAGAGATCGTCAGTTTTCTAAAGCAGCCTACAAAATTTACTGAGCTCGGGGCGCGTATTCCCAAGGGGGCACTTTTGGTTGGTCCGCCGGGTACTGGTAAAACGTTACTCGCTCGGGCAGTCGCGGGGGAAGCCAACGTACCTTTCTTTCACCTCTCAGGCTCAGAGTTTGTTGAGATGTTTGTGGGCGTGGGGGCCTCGCGTGTGCGTGATCTCTTTAGGCGTGCCAAAAAGTCAGCACCCTCAGTGGTTTTTATTGATGAGATCGATGCGGTCGGTCGGCAACGTGGGACTGGTTTAGGTGGTAGTCATGATGAACGTGAGCAAACCCTCAATCAAATTTTGGTTGAAATGGATGGGTTCGATACCGATACAAACGTAATTATTCTAGCGGCCACTAACCGCCCAGACGTGCTGGACCCAGCTTTACTACGTCCCGGTCGTTTTGATCGGCGAGTCGTGATTGATCTACCAGATATAAAAGATCGCCAGGCCATCCTTAAAGTGCACGCGCGCAACAAGATTTTTGCCGGTGACGTCAACCTACATGAGGTAGCACAGCGCACGCCTGGTTTTACCGGAGCGGATCTGGAGAACCTACTCAACGAGTCCGCCATCCTGACGGCGCGCCGTAATCTCAAAAAGATCCGTCAAATCGAGGTCTTGAGCTCCATTGAAAAAGTCATGCTCGGACCCGAGCGTAAGAGCCACATTCTCTCGCCCAAAGAAAAAGAGATCACCGCTTTTCATGAGGCAGGACATGCTTTGGTCGCAACTATGCTGCCGCACACTGATCCGGTTCATAAAGTGTCGCTTATCTCGCGTGGCATGGCAGGCGGCTACACTCTCAAAGTACCGAGCGAGGATCGTCACATGCACAGCAAGGCAGAGTTTTTGGAAGACATCTCGGTTATGTTGGCGGGTTTTATTACCGAGAAGGAAGTCTTTGGCGAGGTGACCACTGGTGCCTCTAATGACTTACGTAACGCTACTGACTTGGCCCGGCGCTTGGTGATTAATTTTGGTATGTCTGATGCACTCGGTCCGATTACTTACGGAGACAAAGATGAGCTGATCTTTTTGGGTCGCGAGATCGGAGAACAGCGCAACTACTCCGAATCGATCGCCGCTAAAATTGATAGTGAGATCAGACACTTTATTGATCAGCAGTACCAAGTCGCCCTGGGAATTGTTCGCAAGTACCGTCGTAAGCTTGATCAAATTGCCGTTAAACTTAAAGAAGACGAGACAATCGAGCGGGCAGAGTTCTTCAAGATGTTTGCCGATATCCCAGAAACTCCCCCCAAAAATAATCCAAATCCAGTCGGTCATGCCGAGCAAGCCACGCCAAACCAGCCACCCCTTGGAGAACCGCACCCGAGCGAATCTCCCAATGCGGTCTAGCGGCAGCTTTTGGGTCGATTTAATGTTTTGTTAAGGAGGGTGTGGCACAACGGGTAGGTGCCTGACTCAGATCCGTACCAACTTGCAGCCGTGACCTCGCCGGCCCAGGAGCTATCGGTCGTTGCCCCGGCCGGTTCTGGCAAAACGCATGTGCTTGTAGAGCGTGTGCGCTGGCTGCTTAATAAACAAAAAGTTCAACCAAAACGAGTCCTTGTCCTCACCTTTGCGCATAAGGCAGCGGCCGAGCTGCGCTTGCGTTTAGGTGCATCGGGTTGCAGCGGCGTGACCGCCGAAACGTTTCATGCCTGGGCTTATCGCCAAGTCAAACGTACACATCTTTGGCCAGGTCGTTTAGTACTCGAGGCTGAGCGACATCAACTTCTCTGGAAGCTAGCTATCCGGCTCCTACGAGATTCTAGGTTGGCAGTGGTCGCTCGTGAGTTACGTGCCATAGAAAATTGGTCAGAACC
>JAZDNR010000012.1:0-5070 GCA_043799475.1 Parcubacteria group bacterium | reverse complement strand
ATGGAGATTACGGTTTTATTGGGTTCCCGGCTGATACCTACCGATTGCACGAGACCGATCCCACCGGCTACATTTCGACAACTTCTAATGACCGCGGGCCGCTCACTTTAAGCTCCGGACAAGTCATTACCGGTCAAGACTTTGGTGACGCCCAGCAACTTTCCACTACAGGGCTTAAGTCTAGTTACGTTTGGGGAACCTTTGCAGCCGTAGTATCACTGGGCGCATTGATCTGGTTGGGTGCTCCACGTCTCCTACAATTGGTGCCTATTAAATCACGTAAATAAATAACAAACTAACAAAATAACTTTACCATCATGGCGATCGTCCAAGCACAAATTCTAAATCCAGGCACTCTGCCACAAAGCACGGTTGAGACTTTGCCGTTCACAACCACGGCTAGCGCTAGCGACTCGCTGACCTTTGTAGAGCAGATTAAAGGGGCCTTCCAGACCACGCTCGACAGCTTAATCGAGTTTTTGCCTGAGATATTGGCAGCGCTGGTGGTTCTCATTGTTGGCTGGATTGTTGCCGTATTACTGGGCAAACTGGTACGAAAATTATTGGCGCTGGCCAAGGTTGACAAGGCTCTCGACAAAGTTGGTTTTAAGCAGGTGCGGGACGAGACGGGTCTAGAACTCTCAATAGCCCGTTTTGTAGGAGACTTGATTAAGTGGTTCTTGATTATTGTCTCTGTCTTGGCTGCAGCCGATATCTTGCGTCTCTCAGAGATCTCGGGCTTTTTGCGCAGCATCTTGCTGTACTTCCCCAACGTTGTTGTTGCGGTAGTGATAGTGATTATCGGTGTGTTGGTGGCAAACTTTGTGCAAAAGTTGGTAGTGGGTGCGGGCAAAACCGCCAAGCTGCCAAGTATTCCTTTAATTGCTGCTTTTGCGCGCTGGTCGATTATTGTGTTCTCCGTCTTAGCCTCCCTAGTGCAATTACAAGTGGCGGCCTCGCTCATTCAGATCCTCTTTACCGGTATTGTGGCGATGATTGCTATCGCCGGTGGATTGGCCTTTGGCCTGGGCGGTAAAGATTACGCCGAGCATCTCATGACGCGCTTTCGCGAAACGGCTGAAGCCGGCTCTCATAATAAGAATAAGCCGCGTGAGCCGATGTTAAGCGAATAGATCGCTCCGTCTACGCCTTCTCGAACCCTGGGTCCTCATCGCGGACCACAAAACAAAAAGGGCCCGGGTTCTCCCCGGGTCTTTTTTCTAAGGCAGACATGTAAAGCACGCCTCAAACCACATGGGGTGTCCGGTGGGGCTTGAACCCACGACATCCAGGTCCACAACCTGGCGCTCTACCAACTGAGCTACGGACACCGTGTGCTGCTATTGTAGCAGCCCCGTAAGCTGCCGGTTTTTTTGTCTAGCGTCAACTAACGTCGCCCTAACGTCTAACTTCAAATGACGTGTAATGTTCAACGGGGCCGTCACTAACATCACATTTTGCTACTTGCGCTCCCGCCGGGCCACTGTGACACCAGGTCACCATTTGCTGTAGTGCCTCGGACTGCCCCTCAACTTCAAGATAGACTGTGCCATCAGGCTCATTACGAACAAAACCCGTCAACTTATGCTTGCGTGCCACGACCGCAGTATTGGCTCTAAAAAAGACGTCCTGTACGTTGCCGTGCACGCGAATATTTTTATGGAGTGTATCGGCCATTGACTCATCCTAGCACCAAAAAACACTAAGTATGGTGTCTACTTTATGGGGTACGGATCACTGGTGCGCCCGGAGGGATTCGAACCCCCGACCCTCGGTTCCGAAGACCGATGCTCTAATCCGCTGAGCTACGGGCGCACATTAATCTAATCCTCGCACACCTACAAGGTTCCGTCACATTTGTCGAGGAGTGCAGAGGAGTGGGGCATCTGCACGCCCGTGAAATTGTGTTGTTGGTGGTAACAATTGTGTTGCTTGGGGTTCTCGCCGGCGTTGTAATATTCAAACACGTATAGGGTTGCTGTTGACAGCGCCTGGAGCGCCCGGCAGGGATCGAACCTGCATCGGAGGGTTAGAAACCCTCTGCTCTGTCCGTTGAGCTACGGGCGCACGGGCCTAGTATACCTGCAAACGCCTATCCTATACTGGTGCGTCCGGCAGGGCTCGAACCTGCGGCCTCAAGCTCCGGAAGCTTGCGCTCTGTCCAACTGAGCTACGGACGCTCGTTACCAGACTGCGGCAAATAACCACAGCTTGCAACACTGTACTCAACCTCCTCGCTTATCAACGGACTCGTTTGGCGTAAGCGAGCGCGTTAGTGCGGCCGAACCAGCCGCGCAAACTGCCGCGTTCTTCCAGACCCATCTTAGACAAAAACTTTTTAGATGGTGTAAAGGTTTTATTATCAGGCACGAGGTGCCAGAGCATCCGTCCGCTGGCGAGGTGGCGTTCCGCCGACACAAACAAACTCTCTCCCAGACCACGTCGACTGACGTTGCGATCAATAACCATAAAGTCGATCCAGTAGTTGGGATGTTTATCTGCGGTGATCATCATTCCGCCGACCAAACGGCCGCTCCAACGAATGGAGTAAGCGACAACAGCACGGTGCTCGAGCGCCTGCAAATACTCGAGGGTTAGCCAAGGATCCAGGGGATAGTAGACTTTAGCGATAAGGAGCAACTCTGGCAGCTCCCGGCGCTTGAGTTTTTTGACAGCGATTGGCTCGGGCATGACTTAAGTTTATCATGCCTCGCTCTAGTAGGTGATAGAGGATGAACCATGAACATTGCGCCTTGGATTCCGGGGGCCCTGCTTTTTTATGCTTAATGTTCGACCGTAGTAATCAAAAGGCAACCCGCGGAATCACATCCCGCGGGTCTTAGATCTATCGGCGCTTCTTGTGCTTGATGATGTCGCCAAAGATCGTCCAGAACTCGCTACCATACTCACGCTCGAGCTGCAGGCCAAACTCGGTGATGAGGTTGTGGGCCGACTCCTCGAGTTGATCGACCTCGTCGAGCAATGACTTGTTTGCTCGGTAGTACACGAGGCAATGCGCGAGGTGATGCCAAAAGTTCCGTTGCAGCTCAGCCGCTGACCAGGTAGGGCAAAAAGAGAACTTGGCACCTGGACAAAAACGATGCAGCAGGGTTAGCACTTTGCAGTTCTGCTCTTTGCCACTGTTCCTTATTGCCGCGTGTGGCGCACAGTAAGCGTAATGATCCGGCCACGAGACGCTGGCTATCGCGTTGCTAACCCTCAAGTTGTTACTAGCATGCACTTGCTGGCCGTCGTCTACCAGTCGCCGTCGTGCAATCTCGTTATCATTGAGCATCTCGAGGAGTTGGCTGAGGTTAAACCAGCTAGTGCAATCCAGTCGACGCAAGTCCTTGTCGATCGCTTTCTCGACCTGGTATGTGCACTTACCACAGTAAAGAATTGATTGATACAAATGCACATGCATAACCTCGTGCCAAATGGTTTCTACTTGACGCCACTCTGGAACACTTGTCCGCAAGAAGATAACGCTGCCTTGTTCACCAAACAGGACATATCCGAGCCCGTCCAAGTCCGGCATAAGCTCGACGCGGATGCCCTCGGCAATGAGCGCAAGTGCTCGGAGCTTGGTGAACGGGTAACGACGCAGCGTCATAGAGTACGAGTCTAGGTTTACCTTTTCCCCGACCAGGTTTCGTGAGTCTTTCAAAGAGCATCACCTCCTTATTGCGCTACCTACGGATCGCTTATGCTAGCATGACCTGTCAAATCATATAACTAGGTAACCGTACGGGCACTGGTTGCATCATATAATTTGTAACCATACGGGGATAAGTTTTTTTGCCCGACAGGGCTTGGAGTTTGCCCGGTTTTTGTTCATAAAGTTTTAGTAAGGCGAGTTTGTATTCTTCGATCCGTCGTTTGAGAGCGGCAGGATTAAGCGAGGTGTAGGTCTTTTTAAGTTGGCTTTGGGTATGGGCGGTGAGCTGCCCGCTCGCAAGTATTCGCTGGTAGGGGGTCGTCGGTTTGTCATATGTTCTTTTGATGTGTCCGCCGACTCGTTCTTTACTGACTAACTTCATAGTTGGCAGGCAGAAGTTCCGGTACAGACAGAAGCTTCTATAGAGCAGATTGAGCAAGAGCACTTCCTCGAAGGTGTCGTAGCGTAGGTAGCCCACCACCTTACGGACATGCGTCCAGTTACGCTGCTCCACCCAGGCATTGTCATTCTTTTTGCAGGGTCTCGATCTGCTTATCGCAATGCCTTGCTCGCTACACCACCCGTAAATCAGCTCGTTAATCAGGCCCGTGTCGTTATCCGGGTGGATCTCCTTAATGGCAAAGGGTAGTCGGCTTTTGATGTGCTTAAGGCCCTGATAGGTAGCCTCCTGGGATCTGCCCAGGAAAGCTTCCCCGTCCCACCAGCCACTGCCGATATCGGCGCCGGAGAGCGTATAGGCAAAATGTCCCTGGAGCGAGGAGCCACAGTGCGCGACATAATCCAGCTGCAAGTTGCCTAATTGGTTACGGTCCCACTCAGTACTCAGTTTGACCGGGATCCGATGATACAGCAGACGACTGACCCCGGGGTTGCGGGTCCGCGATAAATGCCGCACGCGTTTCTCATGACGTAAGAGGCGATCAATCTGGGCCGACTTGATCTGGGTAAGTTTGTCAGCGACCGCGTCACTGATGCGTAATTCTTTGAGTGCCCGTAAGTGCGGTACCATCTCGGGTAGCAGGGGGGCGAGCCTCTGCCCACACGGGTAGTCAAAGATTTCCCAGACACGGACTAAAGCCGCCCGGACTAGCCCGTCATACATAACCCGACGCGCTTTACGTTGTGTAGGCGCCCACTCGGTACGTGCGGCTAGTTTTCTAGTTATATACTTACGAGTAAGCCCGGTGCGTTTCATGGCCTCATCCAAGAGTCGGCCCTTTTCTTGCTTTAACGCTTTAAGGTAGTCGCTTTGGATGTCTTGTAAATATTCTTTCCTTGCCATTAGAGTGAGCATGGGCTTGTAGTTAGCTGGATAGCGGCTACAAGCCTACTTAGTTTGGGTTACCTTTTACGTGATGTAACCAGTGGGGCTACGGTTACATATTAGGTGA
>JAZDNR010000006.1:0-9427 GCA_043799475.1 Parcubacteria group bacterium | reverse complement strand
CGGTCAGTCTCGATCTCAAAGCGGCGGAACTCAGTAACTATGATTACAACAAGGTCGCTAAACTCTTTGCTGAGCTGCAGTTCAAAAGCTTACTTAAGCGCTTGCCGAGCGCTGTTCTTGCCAAAGCAACGACCGCGCTTTTTAGTCAGACGCCCGTCCGCAAACCACTAGGAGATCGACCAACCGACCAAGAAATCCAAGAGCGCTTGCAACGCTCGGGCTACCAACTGGTGAACAGTGAGGCCAAACTCACAGCGCTCATCCAAAAACTCTCGCAGGTCAAGCGCTTTGCCCTTGATACAGAGACGACGGTGTTGGGACCGATGGGGTGTGAACTAGTGGGTCTATCGTTTTGTGCACGAGAAGGGGAGGCCTACTACGTTCCGGTCGGACACGAGCCACACCTTGGTAAAACTTGTCCGCGCTCACGTGCTTTGGAGTTACTTAAGCCGCTCCTCGAAAACCCCAAGATTGGCAAGATCGGCCACAATGCCAAGTATGACTTAGTAGTTCTTAAAAACTACGGCATCAGGGTGGCTCCGATTGTTTTTGACAGCATGATTGCAAGTTACTTGCTTGATCCGGGTCGTAGACAAAACTCACTTGAGGCCCTGGCCTTTAACGAGTTGGGCTACGAAATGATGCCGATCGAGGATTGTATCGGGGTTGGACATAAGCAATGTTCGTTTGCGGAGGTCGACCTACCCCGCGCCACATTTTATGCGGCCGAAGACGCCGACTATACCTGGCGATTATTTGCTCCACTTGAGAAAAAGTTAAAAGCTGCCGACTATACCTACAAGATTTTTACAGAGATTGAACTCCCGCTTATCTCCGTGCTCACTGATATGGAATTCCGCGGCGTCAAAGTTGATACCAAGATTCTAGCTACTCTCGCAAAACAGTATAAGCGCCGCACGGAGCAGATCCGCAAACAAATCTACAAGCACGCCAAAGGAGAGTTCAACATCAGCTCGCCCCAGCAGCTGCAGCAGGTGCTCTTTACGCGCCTGGGCATCCAAACAGCCGACATTAAGCGCACCAAGACCGGTCTCTCCACGGCTGCCAGCGAGCTCGATAAGTTACGCGGGGTTCACCCGATTATTGATTTAATTAGTGAGTATCGTGAGCTGACTAAGTTGACCTCGACTTACCTCGAGGCTTTGCCAGAGCTGGTAGAACCAGGCACGGGTCGGGTACACACCAGTTTTAATCAGACCATTACAGCCACGGGGCGGCTCTCGTCCTCCGATCCTAACTTGCAAAACATCCCGGTGCGCACTGAGGTGGGTAACGAAATCCGCAAGACCTTTGTGGCCGAGCCTGGGAGTAAACTCGTCTCGCTGGACTATTCGCAAATTGAGCTACGCATTGCCGCGCACATGACGCAAGACCCGGGGCTCATTAAAGCCTTTACTTCGGGACAGGATATTCACGCTGCGACCGCGGCAGGCGTGCTTGGCAAACCCATCGACAAGATCACTAAGGCCGAGCGCAACACTGCCAAGATGATGAACTTTGGTGTGATCTACGGCCTGTCTGCCTTTGGACTAGCACAACGCTCAGGCATGTCGCGCGAGGCCGCGCGGGATTTTATCGAGAACTACTTTAAGCGCTACCCTCGCCTTAAGACCTACCTTGACGAGGTGATCGTGCGGGCGCGCCAAGACGGATACGTCGAGACACTCTTTGGTCGCAGACGTTACCTACCAGAGCTGCGTTCGAGCAACTGGCAGATCCGCTCGGCAGCCGAGCGGGCCGCGGTCAATCATCCTTTTCAGGGGACCAATGCTGATATTATCAAGCAGGCCATGACTGAGATTCACGATAAGGTAGACGGCGCAGACAAGCTTTTACTTATGCAAGTGCACGACGAGCTCATCTTTGAAGTTCCCACTAAACAGGTTGAACATATCGCCAATGCCTGCAAAAAAATCATGGAAAACGTAGTCAAGTTAAAAGTGCCGATCCTGGTCGATATTCATTTCGGCGATAATTGGGGCGAACTGGAAGAACATGCCTGAGTTACCCGAGGTTGAATCCCAAGCCAGGGATCTACGTAAATGGGTTTTACATCGTCCGATCTGCCAAGTATGGGTTGGCTGGAAAAAGAGCGTGGCAACTCCCAACGTCAAACAATTTATTCAGCAGCTTAAGGGGCAACGCATTACTAAAATAGAGAGACGAGGTAAATTTATCCTGATGTATCTCAGCGGGGGCAAGGTTCTTGTCTCACACTTTAGAATGACTGGCCACTTTAGGTTGGCCTCAATCCGCGACTCAAAATCGCCGCGGGAATGGTACAATTACCCGGCGGATCGGTTCACCCGGGTGGCCTTTAAACTGGATCGCGACCAAATCCTGCATTACTCTGACATCCGTAAATTTGGCCGGCTGTGGCTGGTGCCCAAAGAGCAACTGGCCACGCTACCGGAGCTCAAAGATCTCGGGCCGGAGCCGCTTAGTAAAGATTTCTCGCCTAAAAAATTTGCCGAATGTGTGCGCGACTACTCCGGTATGATCAAGCCTGTGCTGCTCAAGCAGACCTGTGTGGCAGGCATCGGTAATATCTACGCTGACGAAAGTCTCTTTGACGCAGGTATTCATCCCAAAACGCGGGTCGAGCGTCTGCGCGACCCTGAGCTCAGGCTGCTTGGTCGTATGGTTATCGCAAATCTAAGCGCGGCGCTTGGGCACCGCGGATCGAGTGTCGGTGAGTTTATCAATATGCAAGGAGAACCCGGCAAGCATGGTTTTTATCTGCGAGTCTATGGACAAAAAGGTAAGCCCTGTCAGCGGCGGCGCAGCGGTAAACCTTGTGGCGGGACGGTCAAACGCATCGTGGTTGGTCAACGTGGTACACATATCTGTCCGGTTTGTCAGCGTCAACGTAAATAATGATCCAGCCGTGATTATTTTTTTAACCAGCCCATCGTGCCGATTACTGGCCGAAAAAACTGAGCGCTCTTAAAGCGGCCTTTATCAAAAAGGCGGGTAGGGGGGCCACAATCGAGTCAGTCGAAGTTGGCTCCACCACAACGGCACGTGGGCTCATGGGACAACTTGGAGCAAGTTCTCTCTTTGCAGCCAAGCGACTTGTAGTGGTGCGTGGTTTAATGGAACTGCGGTTGGTAGAGTCCCGTGCCCTCGTAGTCGCACTCAAAAAAAAGCCTCTAGCCACAGGTACGTCGCTTGTCTGTGTCGCGACCGAGCCGCTACCGCCCGCCACTAAACAACCGCTCGTCACCTTTTTTAAAAAAAATGCCGCGGTTAGACGTCTGGCGGTGTCGCAACCTATCTCGAGCGCTATCCCTCAGGAGCTTGTTCAACGGGCGACTAGTCTTGGTGTCAAACTCAGTGTTGTAACAGCACGTCACCTCTTTGAGCGGGTGAACGATTTTGATCGTGCCGTAAATGAGCTCGACAAGCTGGCGCTCTACGCGGCTACCCAGCCCACAAAAGAAATCACTCAAAACGACATCGACGCCCTGGTCGAATGTTCACTAGAGTCGGATGTATTTGATCTCATCCGGGCGATTGCCGCTGGTCAGCGAGCGCAGGCAGCCAAACTTTTGCACCAGCAGCTTGCCGCCGGTGCGCACCCCTTGTATTTACTGGCCATGCTGCGCTACCAGTTCCGCACTTTTATGTTAGTGGCCGAGGCACAAAAAAAAGCCAACACGCCGCGTGACATCCAGGTCGCGACCGGCCTCTCGCCCTACGTCATCCGCTCGGTACAACAAAGCCTCGGGCGGTTCACCCCGCAGAGAATTAGTGCGACCTACAGCAAGTTGGTTGATGCCGATGAGGCCATCAAGACTAGTGCGATCGAGGGCGACGTGGCTCTCGATCTTTTGGTAATGGCTCTCGCGGCTTAGCGCGGCCTAGCTCGGCTTAGCTAATTTAGCAATTTGCTGCGCGAGGCGGGATTTGTAACGCGCCGCGGCGCGTTTATGGAGAACTCCAGTTTTTGCGGCGCGATCGAGCTGCGAGCTCATTTTTTTGAATGCCTCGCGGGCAGGCTCAATTTTTTTGGCAGCCAGTGCTTTACGTACTACACGGATAGCCTCGCGCACGCGACGGCGGGTGATGAGGTTGCGATCAGCGTGTCTCTTAGAAACACGCAGAGCCTTGAGACCAGCTTTTTTTCTTGCCATGGATCCGTAGGCTATCAGCGCGCCAACGAAGTGTCAATCAACCTTGTGCGCCGCAGCGCATTGGCCTCCCGCTCGTAAGTCACAATCATTTGGAGATTACCCGCCCGGTTTACAATGGCAACTTCCTGAGTCTCGGGTAAACGCGCTAGCACAGCACCCGGAGCTTTAATGGTTTGGCCGGCGGCCAGGCGGGCGAGTTCTCCCGAGGAGGGAATCAGTTGCATGAGATGTTCTACCGCAATCTCGGGCGGATAAAGCAGGTGCGGTAGTCGCGCAATGCTGATGTCATTGAGATCGTGTGCCTCGCGCAGGGTTAGTTGACCCACACGTTGCCGCACGAGCTCCTCGAGCAGTCCTCCTGTCCCAAGATCCTCGCCGATATCACGAGCCAATGCCCGGATGTAGGTGCCTGCCGAAACGCGTGCCTCGAGATCGAGGTAAGGATATGCGTAAGACAAAAGTTTAAGTGCATGGATTGTCACAGGCCGAGGTTTACGCTCAAAGGTTTGTCCTTTGCGGGCAAGCTCGTACATGCGCCGACCCTGTACCTTGAGGGCCGAGTAGACCGGCGGCAGTTGCATAATCTTCCCGGTGAACCTCGCCAGGGTCAGTCGCACCGACTCATCGCTCGGCGGTGTGCTAACGGGGATAGTGGTTTTGTGACCCTCGAGATCGTCGCTGTCGCTAACTTGCCCAAGCCGGATGCGACCGCGGTAGACCTTCTCCTGTTGTTGAAAATATTCGATGAGCGTTGTCGCCCGGTTGAACGCGAGCACAAGTACGCCGGTCGCAAAGGGATCGAGTGTTCCGGCATGGCCTATTTTGCGAATGCCCGTTTTGGATCGCAGCTTGGCGACCACATCAAAAGAGGTCCAGTTCTTGGGTTTGTCGATGACTAAAAAGCCGTCTAGAGAAGTCACACACCTACTATACGCTAGTGCGGAAATTGAGATACATAGGTAACACTCCGGATGGCGTGGTCCGGTGACCTCAACCAGATCGCAACCACTCGTATGTCTGGGGGGAACCACGAGAGTGGCTATGGCAAGGACAGTGGCGACTTTGGTGGGTTCCGGGTCAAATCAATCGAGGAACAGCAAGCCGTGTTCGGTCCACTCTGGTGGAAGGAGGAGCTCGGGAAGCTCCTCGTTGTCGGTGTCTGTACGCCGATCGAGGCTGAGATTCCTGCGAGAAACATAGCCTCAAAACAGAGACTGTTTCTGCGAGAGTGCGCTATTCAGTTCGAGCAACGACCCTGGGTGCTCGTTGTGCACGAGATGGGGTTCATCGATCGGCTGCTCCAGATTGTAGAGCCGGTCTGTCAGATGGAGCGCACGCTGCGCAACTGCCAAGCGATCCTGGTGGGAGACCTCCACTCGCCGGGTAAGTTCCGACTCGTTCGGGCGCTCAAGAGCGCTAGGGCTTTTTTCGGCCATTCGAGGACGGTGGAGCTACTCAAAAAGGTCGTCTTCTGTCCGTCGACGGCGCCGCTCTGGTGGGAGGGTTTTGGAGCTCTTACGCTAGAGTGGGACGATGTGGCAGGGAAGCTCACCTCGAGGCAGGTTCGCCTACTCAAGCCGCCGGACTACGAGCCTCTGCCGACCGAGAGCTTCTGGACTTACCTCAAGTGGTGCATGTTTTAGTGCGCCATAAGGGACAGGTTCACGCGGGGACGTTTGGTTTCGACCGACGCCCCCTTTTCATTCTGCTTATTCTGCGTCGAGCAAATACCCGTTGATATTTGCGGCGGTGATCTCATCCGGAGCGATTGTCGTGTTGTGTCGCAGGCCAGCCATGACACTCGTAGAGAGCTTGGTCTTGTCTTTGACCGCCTCGATCAAGCGCGAGAGCTGCGACTTTGGGTCATCGGCACTGCCGGGTGGATAGACCGGGTCGAGTTCACCCGAAATAAACGTAACGTGAGAGTCACCTTGCTTGATGTTGTCGATAAGGTGGCCGGTGGTCAGTTTTTTGACCTCGGCGAGGCGCTGCGGCAGTCGATCCTTGCTAAAAGGGCTCTTGGTCTTTGGGATAAACGATTTGAGCGCATCTTGGTAGTCTTTTTCACCAGCAAACATCAGGCGCACTTTGTACTCGCCACCCGTGTAGGCGCCGCTGCCTAAAAAACGTGTCGCCATTTTGACGGCATCTTCGTGCCCTTCGATACCTGCTGCATTGAGCAGAACGATGCTCTGTGTTTGATCCGGGTAACGCTTTCTAAACTCGGCAATGACCTCACTACCCATCGAGTGACCGACGAGGTGAACCTTGCCGTCGGTGAGTTCGCCCGCAGTTTGAAGATTGTCGATCACTTTTTTGAGCGCCTCCGCCTCACCGCTAAAATCTTTGCGCTCGAGGTACGCAGTCGGAGGATTCTCAGACTTGCCGTAGCCCGGCAGGGACGGCATCACCACACGTCGACCTTCGCCTGCCAAAGAAAATCCTAGCTCGCTGATCCCTTCCCAGCCCGAGCCAAAACCTGGCAGTAACACGACGGGTGGTTTGCCCGGATACTCTTTGTCTTTTATCCAAATAACCCGGTAGTCGATTTTTACCGGTTGACCCTCGAGTTCGACGGTCGTGGTGGTCTCCTTGGCCAGCTGTTCTCCCACCTCCGGGATGAACTGCTGGCGTTCTGCCTTGAATATCTCGTTGATTGATAGTCCACGTTCTCGTTCCACCGCAAAATACTAGCACGCGCCTAACTATAAGTGTATGTTGCCTATTTATGTCATACTCTAAAGAACTCAAATGAGCGCAACACATACATTATTATTCAGACCAATTGATCGGCAGACATTTGATCTCATTAAATCTGGCGCTAAAACCATTGAATCGCGCGCCGGTTTGCCGGCCTACGAAAAAATTAAAACTGGCGACACAATCGAATTCAGATGCCAAGACGAAACTTTTTCTAAACGCGTGACGCGGGTTTATAAATTTACTTTTGTGGAAGCAATGCTCAAAGAAATACCGCTTAGTGCAATCGCACCAGCCGCTAAGTCAAAACAGGAATTCATTGAGCGAATTTGCTCTTTTCCTGGCTACCGTGAGCGAATCGCAAAATCTGGGCTGCTTGCCTGGAAGCTCACTTAGCTTTTCGAAGTGCCTGAATCTGATCGCGTAACCGAGCCGCCTCCTCAAACTCGAGGTTGCGAGAGGCCATGTCCATTTTTTCGGAGAGCATTTTAATAAAGGCTTCGCGCTCACCAGGTGCCATGTTGGCGCGCATGAGTGGCGCTGGTTCTTCCGCGACCTTGGCACCAGACAGGCGGTCCTCACGGATGGCTTTAATGATTGAACGTGGCTTGAGCCCATGCTTTTTGTTGTAGTCCATCTGCAACTTACGGCGGCGCTTAGTCTCGGAGATGGCACGCCGCATAGACCCCGTCACCTTATCGGCATACATAATCACGTGCCCATCGACGTGTCGCGCCGCCCGTCCCATGGTCTGAACCAGCGCAATCTCATCGCGCAGGTAACCTTCTTTATCCGCATCCAAAATCGCCACCAAAGACACCTCCGGCAGGTCGAGTCCTTCGCGCAGCAAGTTGATTCCGACCACCACGTCGTACACGCCCAGTCGCAGGTCGCGCAGAATCTCGAGTCGCTCCATAGTGTCAACCTCCGAGTGTAGGTACTGCACTTTGACCCGTAGCTCGCGCAGGTACTCGGTTAGTTCTTCCGCGAGACGTTTGGTCAAAGTCGTCACGAGCACGCGCTGACCCTTGGCCACCCGCGCCTTAACCTGCTCCATCAGATCATCCACCTGGTGCCGGGTCGGTTTGATCTCAATAGTCGGATCGAGCAGGTAGGTCGGTCGGATGAGCTGTTCGACCCGCTGCGAGGATCTAGCGAGCTCGTACTCGCGCGGTGTAGCCGAGACATACACCACTTGATTAATATGCTGGTTGAACTCCCGGAAATTCAGCGGCCGATTGTCCGTCGCAGCTGGCAACCTAAACCCGTAGTCGACCAGCACCTTTTTGCGGGCTGCATCGCCACGCTCCATGCCTGAGACCTGCGGCAGCGTAATATGCGACTCGTCTACAAACATCAAAAAGTCCTTGGGAAAGTAGTCAAGCAGCACGGCGGGCGGAGTGCCGAGTGCGCGGCCGTCAAAGTAGCGCGAATAGTTTTCGATGCCGTTGATGTAACCCGACTCTTTAAGCATCTCTAAGTCGTAAGTGACGCGCTCCTCAAGTCGCTGGGCCTCGACCAACTTGCCCGCTGCCTTAAACTTGGCCACCTGGATCCCGAGGTCGCGCTTGACCAGGGGCAGAGCTGCCTCGATGCGTGAACGTTCGGTGGCCCAGTGACTGGCTGGAAAAATCACGGCCGAGTCGAGTTTTTCGATAACCTCGCCCGTGAGTGCGTCGATGAGGGTGATTTTTTCTAAGTTCTCCCCAAAAAAACTAAAGCGCAAGACGTTGTCCTCGTAGGTCGGGTAGACCTCAAGCACATCGCCCCGTACGCGGAACGACCCGCGACTAAAATCGATCTCGTTGCGAGCGTACTGGATGTTGACCAGGTGCTTGAGGATCTCGCGCACGGCATGGCGCTGGCCGACTTTGAGCGTGAGTTTTCCCTTTGAGTACTCTTCGGGAGAACCGAGACCGTAAATGCACGACACTGACGCCACAATGATCACGTCGCGGCGGGTGAGGAGCGACATGGTGGCTTGGTGACGCAGCCGATCGATCTCGTCGTTGATGGAGGAGTCCTTAGCGATGTACGTGTCGGTGCGTGGGATGTAGGCCTCGGGCTGGTAGTAGTCGTAGTAGGAGACAAAATACTGCACCGCGTTTTTTGGAAAAAGCTCGCGAAACTCACTGGCCAACTGCGCGGCGAGGGTTTTGTTGTGGGCCAGGACCAGCGTCGGTCGCTGCATTTTTTCGATGAGGCCGGCCATGGTCATGGTTTTGCCGCTGCCCGTCACGCCGATGAGCGTCTGCTCACGCAGGCCAGACTTGAGGCCGCGAGTCAGCGCCTCAATCGCCTTGGGTTGGTCCCCGGCAAACTTGTTTTTAGTGATGAGTTGCAGCCGTTTAGCCATAAACGAGGCACTTTAGCAGGTCGTAAGCTATTTTTAAAGCTTTCTTAAGGTTGGGGGTGGTATCCGGAATGCATGAGCGACATACCAACGGAATTGATCCCACTAGAACGTATAGAAGCGCGAATCTACCTAGTACGCGGGCAAAAAGTGATGCTCGATCAGGACTTAGCGTTCCTATACGGAATAACTGTAAGTAGCCTCAACCAGTCAGTCA
>JAZDNR010000041.1:0-18012 GCA_043799475.1 Parcubacteria group bacterium | reverse complement strand
GCAGCGCCGGAGCGGATTGTGGAAAGGAGGATGCATGAAGTTACCAACTTCGATTGCGTTTTGCAGCGACTCGCTTACCATGCTCAAGGAGCTGGGTGGGTACTACGAGGTCAGGCGCGACCCAAACGGCAAACGTCTCAGTCCACTGGTCGGCTACGCCGGCCGCTACGAGACCCCCGACGGCCCCAAGCAGTACGTCGGCGATATCTACGCCAACTTCGCCAAGGCCGAGCGGTTCTCCAGCGTGCGGACGCATTTCTTGACCCTGCTTCTCCAGCGGGAGAACAACGATGTTCTGCTGCGCGAGGTCGACTCGTTCTTTGGCGCTCCCATGGGTGGGCTCTTTTGGGCCGCAACTATGGGTGAGATCACGGGCAAAGCCTCGGGGTTTTTCGAGAAGAAGGTCCTGGCGATGGCGACGCCGACCGAACGCGAGAAGTCCAGGCTCATCTTTGGTCGCCACTAGGTCGAGCCCGGAGAAGAGGTTGCGATCATGGAGGATGTCTGCAACAACTTCTCGACCACCACGGATGCCGTACAGTTGATCGAAAAAGCGGGTGGGAGACTAGTGGCTGTCATGTGCTTGCTCAACCGCTCGCGCGAGGAGTACTTTGGCTACAGGACGCGTGACATCCCAGTGCTCGCACTCGAGCACAAGCCCATGCCACAGTACCGGCAAGACGATCCGGCGGTTGCGGAAGACATCGCCGCCGGCAACGTCGTGTGGAAGCCCAAGGAGGAGTGGCAGCGCTTAGCCTAGAAGCCCCCCTCAAGCAAAAACCAAAGAGCCTACTCGGGTTACGAGTAGGCTCTCTTTTTTTATCGCTTTGCCTCGGTTCTTCAGCAGACTACTAACGTAGCCTTCTAGAGAACCGGGCCAAGCAAATGAGATTGCTTGGCCATCGTTTGTTTTCGGGGTCGACTCTTCCCCGGAAATGAAACTGCTACTGTTCGAGCAGCGGGATGTTCTTCCAGCGACGGTGTCCGACATCGTCGCTCCACCCAAATACGCTGTGGGGGTTGTCTCCGAGATCAAACCCGATGGTCGGATGCGGCGTCCCCCAAGGGATACTGAGTACGACTTCGGGCGTGGCACCTCCCGTCATGTTCTCCCAAGAACTACCAACGCGACGCAGAAGGAGCAGACCGGGTTGCGTATCCGAGGCCCAGCCGACATAGAGCCGTCCGGAGCCATCATAACGCAGATCCAGATCATCTTCAGCAACATCCCCTGTAGGGTTTACGATACGAGTGGACCAACTGCCGGTATACGAGTGGACAATCAGTCGACCCGTGTTCACCAGACCGACGGAAACTTCGCCAGAGGCCTGGTTGATGTCCAAGCCAACTGTCGACGACCTCTCAAACAAGTCCGAGGCACCTGTGTAGCCGGTCCAGTTCCCTGGACCTACCCGATACACGTGTCGGGCCTCGATCGAACCGCCGACGGTTACGCCGCCATACGAGATATGTGCAACCCCGCTTGGCTCGTACTGCAACTTGATACTGGTGACCACGCCGGCAGCCCGTGGAATTACCACTTCCACAGAACCGGACGGGGCAACGTATCGAATCCGCCGACCGTCCGAGACGGCCTGGCCGTATCCACCAAGAGGATCCGTGGCGATTGCCACGTTCATCTCGGCGTCGCCGCAATTGGCGGTGCAGCCGTGGGTAAGACCATACGTGTAGCCCCACGACCCTCCATCGAATGTTAAGACTATGACCTTCGGCTTGTCAGTGCCAGTATTGAGAACAGGCCGGTTTATCGCAGCGATGACGAACTGATTGCTTGGCAGGGCCAGAAGTACCGCCTTCGCATTGAACCCTGACAGCCCGACAAAGTCGATGAACTGCCCATCCTGCGGACCAACCCAGCGACCCCAACCGTCGTCCCAACAAGCACAACCAATGTCCGACCCGAACCGTACGCCCTTCCACGCCTCCCAAGCGACGCACGGAGCGCCATTAGCACGCATGGAGAGAGAATGAGAGGCTGGGATGTTACCTGGGTACCCGGACCAGCCAGAAACGATGCCGCTCTGCCACTCCTTGTCCATCATTGTCCACTCGCCGAAGGCGGGGGAAATGATGGAGAAACATGTAACCATCAGAATGATCGTTCGCATTGTGTTCCCCTTTCGTATATTCCCTTTTCAAGGTGCTCTCGCCCTTCTGGCGAGGTCACTAGCGCGGTAACGTGCTAGAGCCTGCTTGTATACCAGTTATTACGTAGTATGTCAAGACTTAGATACATTATACCAAAAAACGTCAAATAAACGCGAAACCAGCCTAAATTGTCCTTATTGCATAATTTCGCGTATTTTTTCAAACAAGCCCGTCGTTTTCTCTATATCTGCGGCAGTGGCAACTGCAAACCAATCGAACGACATCTCAGCAGTCGCTATCGTTTCTAGTTGTATCGTAAAACCATCAGCTGATACCTCTTTTGTAATAAAACGGGGCCCAAACGTTTGCGGAGTAACAAATATCATTGGTCGTGATTGGTACGGACTCTTAAAGCTCACTTTTGCATTATCGGACCCCTTAGAAATTTCCACTGAACCTGCCGTATCTGTTGCGACAGTCAGATGTCCTCCAATTTGTAACCCATTGGTAATCGTTGCCGAGTCGGCAACCAGTAAAGATCCTGCTATGACATTTCCTTCTACCTTAAGTCCAGAAGACACTTCAACATTTTCCGCGATAACTCTTGTAAGGATCGCATCTTTTGCACCTGTTACCGTAAGGGGTGTGGACGACGAATCATTTTTATTACCTCCACGCTCTACCCCGAGCAATACAGGCACAGTCCCCGATGCATCAACTTCCCCAAGTGCCAGCCCCACAACCGGATCGTTTGGTGCTGCACGTTTTGCTGTTCCAGCAGACAAACCAATGGTTACATAGTCACCTGCCATAATCGAACTCCCATCTGAGCCTACTCTAACTTGCACCTGTCCAATAAGCCCCACGAGCACGTTGGTGGTTGGTTGCTCACTCTCGCTAACACCAGCTTTATTGTTACCAATAAAGCTGGGAGAACTTGAAACGACACCTATCGGATTGTCACCTATTTCCGCTCGCTTGATTTGTCCTTTTCCATCCGGATCAGCGGCAACTATCTCGCCCGGTACGAGATCAGTGTCATTCTTGGTTGTAAAATACTCAGCAAAATCAGCTCCTACAGCATTGTAAGCGCCATCCGCAAAGGTAGCTCCATCTTGCTGAACACGCCATTCCGCATCAGCACCATTACCATCATTATCGACGTCAGAGTTGAGCGCGATGAAATTATACGCGCCAAGATCGTCTGTATTAGCGTCTACGATCAATAGCGCAGCCCGATGCGCAGCAGTACTACCACTTAGTGTTACAGTATCCGATTCAGATGTAACTACAAGCGGACCCAAACCTGGAGCGACACTCGAAGCTTCATAATCAACAAGAATTCCGGTGGATGTTGCATTTGTTGTTCTAGCACTAAGGCCAATTCCTCCAACCCCAGTATTATTTGCTGATATTCCAGAGCCCGAAACCGAAATTCCGCCACCGGTTACCTGTATTCCGGTATTACCAGAAGAGTCGTTAATGTTAATACTTGATCCTCCCGCCCCGGCAGGATTAATAATGTTTATTAGGTGCCCACTGTTGACTGCTCCGGTAATATCAATGCCGTTCCCAGTCGTAGTTTGAGTAATGGTGAGCGCCTCGGTCGCAGCGGTAGATGGGTCTAGAGCTAGATTCCCGCTATCACTAAAAGTTGCGAAGGCATTTCCCGCATCCATGATTACAAAATCCTCTACATCCGCAAGATTGAATCGAAGGTTGCCTTGTCCTTGTGCTCCATCGATTACTACAACAGCCGGTCCACTAAGACCGCCAACAAAGTTATCGTAGGCTTCATTTATGTCGGTTGCGGAAGAACCAGAAGTTGTTGCAATCTGTCGCCAGACGCCTGCTCCATCGCTAATCCAAAGTTCTCCCAAGCCCGTGCCAGTGTTGTCGCGCAAAAAAAGCGAACCCTCGTCATTAATTATTCCCCCGGAGCTTGGGTCTTTTGAGCCCACAACTAGATCGGCCGATTGAGCGGAGGCAACGTTAGTGAGACGCACAATTGGGCCATTCTTAGTCTTAAGAATTGAATGATTGACTACTCCAAAGGTAGCGATGTTGCCTCCGGAGGCAGTGATGGTCATGTCATCCGCCGCTGTAATAGAGAGGTCGCCTGTTGCAGATATAGCGCCGTCGTCATAAGTAGTAGTACTACCCACCGTTAAACCAAGATTGGTAAAGATCCTCCCATCAACACCAGCCATACCCTCAATGTAAAGATCATTGTCATCGATGGTGAACCCGGCATTGGCAATCGTTTCGTCCTTGGATAGGTCATCCCGACCGACGTAAAGTGCGCGCCCGATACTGGTGTCACCACCAATATCAAAACGCACCCACGAAGTTCCATTGGCTTGAATGTCAAAGCCACCGGCACTACCCGAGACGTTAAAGCGTAAGTTACCTTGGCCTTCGGCGTTATCAATGTTAACTATGGCTGACCCAGAGAAATTACTGTAAGTGTCGTCCATGTCGATTAGGGCTACGTTACCGGCCGACCCTTGAATACCTTGCGGTCCGGTCACTCCCGCAGCGCCAGCCGGACCTTGTGGACCCGTTGGACCTTGTGTGCCGACGGTACCCGCGGCTCCGGCGGTCCCTCCGGCACCGGCAGTCCCTGCGGCCCCTGCCCCTCCGGCGGTACCCGTCGTCCCAGAAGTACCCGCCTGACCAGCCGTACCTCCGGCACCCGTGGTGCCAGCCTCCGGAGCACAGACGAATTGCTGTCCATCTGGCCCGGTCAGCACCGTCCCAGTTTTTACAAAATCCTCGCCAAGGTAGGCAGAGATATCGCCTACTTGTGCCAGTTTGAGCGACTGTTCTGCTACCGCATCACGCAAACCGTCCGTTCCTTTGCGAAGTTGCCAATTATCGTAGGCTGCACGACCCATTAGTATCGCCAAGATCAAAAGTGCCAGACCGATTAGCAGGTGTGTACGCCGCGAACGGTTCTCATGGCGATCCTGGCGTGCTGCAACGTTGTCTGTCACTAGGCCACTCTCGCGATACTGCGAGGCGGGCACGACTGGCGGCGGGGTTTTATCAGACGATGTTGTAAGACCAAAGTCAACCATGGAAGTGAGTATGGATTATAACCTAGCCGGGCTATGGTAGGCCAGTGGTGCCTCGCCAGGACGCATAGTGATGTCCTGTGCAACGGTTCCGTTGCGTTGCCGGACTTTGAAAGGCTGCCCTCGATAGGGTTCATAGGCAGATCGGTCGCCAAAGAGCCGATAGACATTAGCTCCAACAATAAAACTGTACTGACCCTCACGATCCGCGACGACAGTCTCTAAGACCCGGTTGAACCGCGTGTCGAGAATACGCACCACGGATCGACCTAACGGGTAGCCGGTCACTTGATCATGCACACTGCCCCAGGGACGACCATAGGGTCGATAAGTCAGGCGCTCAAAAATCAAAAAAAGGATTACGTGCGCGGCAAAGATCGCCCAGGCTTGCCAAGTCCAGGCCACAATTGTACTAACCGCTCCCAGGGTTAAACCACCGTAGGCCAAACCAGCATGAATCGTACGACGAGTCTGTCTTCGCAGGGCCTGAGCAACACTTACGTTATCCTCCGGTCCATCGATCGGCAGGTTTACTTCCAAGGGGCCATCGCTGCGGTGTTCAACGGTTCCCCCGGTATAGATGGGGCCAACATTGGGATCAAAACGTTCACCCGCCAACAACCGTGAGGGAAAATCATAACCTTGCTTGCGCACTGCAAAGCGATATTGACCCGCCGGCAGCAGGGCCAGAAATCGACCAGCGCTATCGGTTACTCGCGTCGCCACCACCCGATTTGTCGAGGTCTCAATAATGCGCACGAGGGCTAGATCGATGGGTCGTTTACTGAGACTTTCAAAAACCTGTCCGTAACCATGCCGTTTGCGTCTAAAAAATAGTAGGCCCGGCTGCGTAAAGGCCGCTTGAATAAGTCTTAAAGAGTTGGCCAAAGGCACCGCGAGCCCAAGATTGCCGAGGGCCAGTAGGAGTCCGGCTGGATTAAGCCAATACCCAAATAGAGAGCGCAGGGCCACATCAGGAATTGCTGGCACCAAAACCGAGAGTGGCGTTAACTGGCAAACTTCTCCCATGGCTTATAAAAATAAATAGTACTGGCTAGCGTCGCCGTTGATCATGTGTATTGGAAGATTTTTTAGTTGGATTAAGCGATTCGATCCGTTTGGTAGCGGCCGCCGTCAGCAAAACTCCTCCAAAAAAAACGATGGCACCAACGATCCAAAGATACAACTCGTCATTAACAAGTGGCGTGTTGTTAAGCTCGTGCCATTTTTTCACGATGATGATCGCGGCAGCAAACCAAGTTGTAACCGTAGCAAAAACCGTCAGATAAGCCGTCTTAATAAGCTTAACCTGCCTAAAGATCGGCCGCAGTATTACGTGCACTATGGTAATGGCCAGTGCACCTACCAAAACATAAAGTAAGCGCCCATATAAAGTCGGATAGTAACGCGGCGTGTTCACCCCGGCCAGATCAATCAAAATGTAGAGCGCACTCGCAGCCGTAACAAAAATTGCGATAGCCGAGGAGAACAACTGAGAACTGCGCTGCCGTAAGGGCTTGTGCTGCAGGATCCGTGGCAGGGGCGGAGGGGTGGGGTGTTCGCTCATAGCAGCTTACGAGTTACTAGCAGATAGGCCAGCGCGATCACGCTTAACGCAAGTAGCGTCAACATGGCAAAAAGTGCGCCATAAAGTTGCCGGCGCCATGTGTTGGTGCGCCGCAGTTTGCCGAATACAATTAGTACTACTAGAGCTAGTGCGATAAAAGCACCCAGGGCCGCCAAGTTTTCTTTGATTTCAAAAAGGCCGCTGGCGTTGGGCAAGATTAGACCGATACCAAAAGTTGCCAAATAGGCTAATGCGGCGACGAGGCCGGAGATTTGGACGTGCTTCCAGTTATTGACAGAGACGACATACAAAAAGATGGCGCCCACTATTAAAGCAACCAGCATGACAATCGCTAGTAAACTATGTACCGCTCCAAGAACTTCTGACCATTGTTCAGCAAAAACCGACAAAGACTTGGGATCCATTGTTAATTATGGTAGCACTGATAGGTCCTATGACGCTTTCCACACGCTCTAGCGAGCGACTCGCAACCTACACACTTTATCTGGCCTGGCTTATCACCATAGTCGGAACCGCCGGTAGCCTCTATTTTAGCGAAATCCGTGGTTTGATCCCCTGTGTACTTTGTTGGTACCAGCGCATGGCTTTGTATCCTATCGCCGTAATTTTGCTGGTAGAACTATTACGTAAGGATCGTGTCGCGGTGTGGTATGCGCTGCCTTTTAGCATAGTTGGAATAGCTTTGGCAGCCTGGCATGTGGCGCTCCAGGAGCAAGTTGTCTTTGGATCCTTAGTACCCTGCGAAGCTCTTATCTCTTGTGCCGAAAAACAGATCGAGTTCTTTGGTTGGATCACGATCCCGATCCTCTCGCTCACTGGTTTTGTAGCGATAACGGCACTTCTCATTGCGCACGTCTTGCTGCGCCGCAAAAATCTACGTCAAGACTGGCCAGCAGCAAGTCGACTCGTGATATAGTAGCGTCATGAAAAACTCAGCCGTAGTTTGGGTAGCACTGACCTTTGGGATTATTTCAACGGTACTCTCGATTGCCGTTGTGGCTTATCTGGCTGGTTCGTACTATTTAGAGTCTAGGCAATCACGCAATACCAGCAACCAAACCACTAACCAGGTGAACAACGCTCCTACCAATACTATCCCCGCCAATAGTACCTCAACTACTGATAGTGAGGAGTCGGTTGAACCCGAGACAAAGACCTACTGTAATACTGACTACAGTTTTGGTTTTGAATATCCCCTAGACTTCCTGAGTGGCGTTAGCGACGAGACGGACATTACAAGCGGTCTAGCTTTAAGTTTTGAGGGTAAAAAAGATAGCGGCGTCGAGCAGTTGGCTATTTTTGTAGACTTTGGTACCGGTTTTGAGAACTTTGAGGAGTTCGACAACGAGACTATTGACGTACTCGGTAGCAAAGCCAATTGGACTAAGAGTGCTGACATCGAGAATGAGAACTACCTGGCAATGGTCACCTGGGAGTATGCCGGCTCAGGCTACGCAGTGGCGGTTTTTTTTGACCATCCCTACGAGCGCGCTGATGACGCGCTTGTTGAAGAACTACTCGATAGCTGGACTTACGATTGCCGCTAGGGCTGCTAGAATCGCGCGGTCCTGTGGATAAACCCTCCCTAAAAACCTGGTTGTGGGTATACTTGCTGTGTGGGTGGCGACAGAACTCGTTTTCACGTTAGCTGACCCCGTAGTCAGCTTTTCCCTTCCGCAGTTCCATTGGCAAGTCAGGTCGCAAATCAGGTCAAGTTACTGGCACGTTCACAAGAGCAGACGCAGAATAAACCCGCCACCCACGCTTTCCCCGAGGTCTACCGCTGTGCGCTAGACCTTTTTCCGTTTGGTTCCCCCGCACGCCCTGTTCTCCCGCGCTCTTTACAAATAGGCCGGTCTTTTGTAGTCTGTCGCTGGCCTTAAGGCCTTTTATTTGTAGTGTACGTAAGAGATTTCTACCAAAACTCAGCGCGTCAACGATCAGATTCGCGTACCTCGTATCCATTTAATCGGTAACGAGGGCAAAGATCTCGGTGTTGTAGCCACTCAGGAAGCCCTTGAGATGGCCCGTCAGCAGAACCTCGATCTCGTGGAAGTATCGCCCAATGCGCGACCGCCAGTCGTCCGCGTCATGGACTATGGCGCCTACCGCTATCGTCTCGAAAAGCAGGCCAGCAAGCAACGCAAGCACCAAAAAAAGATTGAGATCAAGGGGATACGGATCGGAATGCGCATTAGCGAGCATGATTTTGAGCACAAGGTGCGGCAAGCCCAAACTTTTTTGCAAGAGGGCCACAAGATCAAGTTAGAACTCGTGATGCGTGGACGGGAGCAAGCGCCGCAGCTGCGTGGTCGGGCCCTCGACAAAATAAATACTTTTATTAGGATTCTTGGACCAGGGGTAATACGCGAGCAAGACATCACCAAACTTGGTAACCGTCTGACTATGATGCTTGGACTCTCTAAACAAGCACTTCAGCAAGTTCAACAAACCAATGCCAAAACTCAAGACACATCGAGCCAGCGCTAAACGATTCCGTTTTACGGGAGGACGACGGGGTAAGTTTATGCGACGCCGCGCCACACAGGACCACTTTAATGCCCGCGAGGACGGCGAAACCGTCCGGCTTAAGCGCACTGATTGCGCTGTGGCCCCCATGGATGCCAAACGTCTCAAGGTCTTGCTACCCTATGCTCGCAAATCCCGCGGCTAACTTTTGTTAACTTTCTCTACCTATGCCACGCGTCAAACGCGGAACCACCACCCGCAAACGACACAAGCGATTATTCAAAACAACTAAGGGGTACACGGGCCTGCGTACCCGAAGCGTACGACGTGCTACTGAGGCCCGGCTGCATGCTCGTAAGCACGCCTTTAAACATCGGCGTCTTAAGAAGCGCACTTTTAGAAGTCTATGGATCGTGCGCATTAATAATGGACTGCGTGCCGAGGGTGTTAGCTACAGCCGCTTTGTTCACCAAATGCAGAATAAAAAGGTAGCGCTGGATCGTAAGACATTGGCGTACTTAGCCGATCAAATGCCTGAGGTATTTAGCGCTGTGGTAAAGTTTGTGATATGCAGAACCAACCCAACAAGATAGATACTGGACCAGGGATCTCGAGAACGCCACTTGCGGTTGGGATTACATTGATCTTGGGCGGTATCTACTTTTTACTAACGCAGTATGGAGTGCTGCCCAATATCGAAAAATCCTGGCCAGTCATTTTAGTGTTAGTCGGCATTGGTCTTACCATTGGGTACGTCCTCAACGCTACACAGCGTAAATAACGATGCACCAAACTATCCTTGTAACGGGCTGCGCCGGTTTTATCGGCAGCAACTTTTGTAAGCAGTTTAAGCAGATCTCACCAAATGTGACTATCATCGGGCTGGATGATTTTTCGACGGGTCGGCGCGATGCGCTTGACTCAAGCGTGACTTTGTTTGAGGGTTCAATTTTGGACAGGACTTTGCTTAAAAAGATTTTTGAAAAACACAAACCGCAGTATGTCTTTCATTTTGCAGCCTTGCCGCGGGTGTCATATTCGGTAGAACACCCCGCCGAGACAACAGCCGCAAATATTCTTGGCACAGTGCAATTGCTAGACCAATCGCGATTACATAAGGTCAAGCGCTTTATTTTTTCCTCGTCTTCCTCGGTGTACGGCGGAGCCAAACAGCTGCCCACTCGCGAGGCAGACAACCCGCCCAATCCCCAATCCCCTTACGCCCTACAAAAGTATACTTGCGAGCCGTTCTGCCAGATGTTTAGCAAACTTTACGGGCTTGATACGGTCTGCCTACGCTACTTTAACGTCTTTGGTCCGGGTCAGTACGGCGACGCGCCCTATTCGACGGTTGTCTCGGCCTGGCTCGAAGCGCTTTACTTCCCCAAGGCCGATAAAAAACCCTTTTTAGAGGGGGATGGTTCGCAGTCGCGCGACTTTTGCTATGTCGATAACGTGGTGCAAGCAAATCTTGCAGCGATGGAATACGACGGAAAACTCGGCGGTGAGGTCTTTAATATCGGTCACGGTGAACGTACGAGCTTACTCGAAGTGCGCGACCTAATAGAAAAAGAAACTAGGCGTAAGCTCGGGCTTGAGTCGCGACCTCCGCGAGTTGGTGATGTAGCGCACACGCAGGCGGATATTTCTAGGGCGCGCAAGGTGCTTGGCTACAAACCGACCGTGGGCTTTGCGGAGGGACTCAAGCGCACCGTGGCTTGGTACAACGAGCGGCTTACTAGTCAGAGTACTAGTAAAAAAGAAACCGCGCGACTCATCGAGTCGAACGGTTAAAGCTGCCATCTAGCTACTTAGTCTTCGTTGACCACCGAACCCTTACCCTCGGGTAATAATGCACGCGTCCCGTACCATGCCGAGGAGGTGCTTTAGATTGGTCCTGTCATAGACACCCACGACACCATTCTTGATACCACCCAGAAACCGTGCGCTACCGATCGGGTATCGATGTTTGACAAGTTGTGAGTAACCAACATGCCAGCCTCCTGACCAGGCCCCTTCCCTGTCGTAAACGGTGACTTTAGAACCCTCAAGAGCTACCACTTCCATGTCGTCCGTGTCGTACGCGAACTGGAGAACCACGAGATCTTCGCGTTTGTGTTTTGCCATATTTCCTTCCTATGCGAATGTACGGAAGGTAGAGGCTACACTCGAGTGTAGCGCCTGTCAACGCCGCCTTTTCCCGCGCTGGGGTTTCTTGATCGACCTAGTATGGAGCGCTTTACCGCGACGTGCTCGGTTCCAAGTGTAAATAACGACGACACCTACTAGTACTCCGAGCGCATCGATACCAACGTCGCGCAGACTCGGCTCTCGCCCCGGTACAAAACCTTGGTGGATTTCATCGATCGCGGCGTACTCGAGTGCTAACACAACTGCGCCAACATAGCGCACCCAGTTCCCCCGGCGTGGTGTGGGTAAGGCACGGATCAGCAAGATTACGAGAACAGCAAACTCAAATCCATGCGCGATTTTGCGCAAAATAAAGTCCTGCTCAAGACCAGTTTTGAGCTCAGGAATCGAAGACAAACCCCAAATCACCCCGGCCCAACCAAGTGCTAAGAGCCAACGGACTAACACAAAAGAGCCCCCTCCCCTTGGAGCTCTTCTGTTTTAACCGGGCCAGATGGGGCACCCGTAAAAGCACCTCCGAGAGACACTAAAATTACAGAGAAGTAGCCGTTCACGACGTGTTGGAGGGAAGTGCGTTTGTTACTACTGTAGCGGTTTGTCGGGTGGCTGCAATGACCCGTGTGGATAATCAAAAAAGGGTTTGAAAAATTTCTAGAAGCTCTGCTTGCTGGCCTAGTTGAGGATTACTGGGCGAGGCGCCCAGGTAGCGCTGCGCTAAATCGAGCGGGCCTTCAGCGGAAAAACGCTCTCCCAGTAAAGCGACATAGGCACTGGCATAAAGTAGATTCCAGTCATTAGCTGCAAGCCTACGGACCCGTTCGGTGCGCGCCTCATCGCCTGCCTGATACTTGGGCAAGAGTCCGGTTTGATCCTCTTGTTCTAGCTCCTCAGCCGTCGAGACACGCACCTGTCCTAAACCCACACTCGAATCTTCCCCAGCAACTGCCGAGAGAACATCGCGCTCTAACTCACCCTCATCCAGCCAACGCAGCTCTTGTTCGACAATGGTTGCGAGTAAAGCCGGGTCGCTGCCGGCAGCAGAGGCGGCACCTTTGACTAGCGCCAACTCTGAGCCCGACAGCATCAGATCGTTTTGCCGTGCGGCCTCGTCAAAACTTTGTTCGTCTCCCTCTGAGTTGTATGGGGCCGGAGGTGCTCCTTTGGCAAACTCTACACCGCGATCGACCATTTTTTCTGTGGTCTCGAGTGAGTGTTGCACTGTGCAACCGCTTAAGCCGGTCGCAGTTACTGATAAAATAAAACCGGCTACAACAATGTTGAGCTTTGCATGACGGTGATAAGCACTGTTCCTTTTTGCTAGGTGTAAGGCGATGTTCTCCCGGAGCAATACAAACGGGACAACAAAGATAGCCGTAAGAATCGCCACCAGGCCATAGAGGGCAGTAAATACGAGTTGCAGCAGGGCGGCCAGTAATCGAAGCATGCGGGGCAGTCTAGCATAGCTTTGACAGAGTGCCTGTGCGCATGGCTCAATGTGTGGGTTATGGGAGGAACCTTCGCTACCTTTTGGGCGGAATTAGTTGATCGCATTCAGGCGGGTGTGCAGGTGGCCGGGCCACGCACGGTGCTGGTCTTGCTGGTGTTTACGTTCTTCTTTTTAATTGCCCAGCTCTTTAAGCTCTACAGCCAGCGCGGTGTCGATGTAAACCTTTATAAAAAACCTACCCCTCAAGCAGTCCTAGAATACTACCGTACCCGGCGTAAAATTTTTTACGGACGGTTTTTTTGGCTGCTTTTTTTAGTGCTGGCTTGGACACTCGCGATTGCCGCTAGTGGAATTGGGGTTCGGACTGTGCTGGATGGTTTGGGCTTTTTGGGTTTAGCCCTGGCTTGGGCGCTCTCTGATCTCATACAGCAGTACTTTGCGGGTTTTTTAATTCTCACCCAAAAGCACATTAATATTGGAGAACAGGTTGACATAAAAGGAGTTAGCGGAGTGATTAAGTCTATTGAGGCGCGCTATACCATTGTGCGTGATTTTATGGAGCGCGATGTGATGGTCCCCAATACAGACATTCTTAAGAACGCCGTGGTTATCTCCGAGATTGAGGGCTTCAACCGGGATTTTATACGGGTGCGTGTGGCGATTAAGACCGACTTACGCCAAGCCATCGCCATCGGCGAGGAAGCTATCCGCAAAACCCCCGGCGTTGAGTTGTCGGTTCCACCTAAGGGTTACGTGCGTTACTTTGGAGACTCGACACAGCTGGCCTTTTACTACACCGGACCAGCGGCGCGTCGTGAGCACTTTATTTTACGCAGCGAAATCATGATCAACCTTGATCGCGCTTACAAAAACAACCAGATAGAGATTAGCTACCCCTACGGTATCCAGTACATGGAGAACGAGACTGACTAGATTCGAGCGCGGGCGTGTGGGTCGCGGTTGAGGATGTCAGTGCGAACCGCCAGATACACTCGCAGGGTGTCGCGGCTGACCGAACCAAGTAGCCTGCCTCGCTCATAGACGGGTAGTTGCTCAAAACCAGTCGAGCCGGAGCCGCCAAAGCCCGAGGCGAGTTTGTACAGTGCGCGAGTGGCGGACATACCTGGCTGTAGGTAGTGCTGACGGTCGATTGGCTGCATAATGTCTCGGACGGTACGTTTGGCGAGCGTCGCCACGGGCAATTGCCTGACTTGCTCGAGATGCACCTCACCAATAATTCGACCCCGATTACTTACTAGAGCGCTGATACGTTTGCGGCCTAGTAAAACCTGTCTGACAAAACTGCGTACGTCCAGGGTGGCGGACACAATAACGGGGTGGGGTTCGAGTAATTCACGCACCTTAATGCTACTCAAGACCGCCGTCAGCGCAGTCTGAACAATCGACTCACGCGCTGCCGAGACTAAAAAGAACCCAATCAACCCAAGCCAGACCAGAGCAAAAACATTACCAAGGTACACAAATTGAAAGACCCCATAGGCAACGATAAGGTAGCCCACCAGCATGCCCCCGCGTGCAGCAATGCGGGTGGCCCGCTCTAAGTTGCTCCAGCGCCAAATAACAGCGCGCAAGATGCGACCACCATCAAGTGGATAGCCGGGCAGCAAATTAAAAATGGCAACCACCAAGTTAATAAGAGAAAGGTACTCAAAGGCGGCGGCAACAGGCAGCGACCAGACGACACTCAGCAATGCCAAGCCGTAGAAGGCCCCACTCAAAACGAGACTCGTCAGTGGACCGGCGATCGCAATTTTAAACTCGACGGCGGGGCGCCCCGGTTCTCCTGAAAGACTGGCTACTCCGCCAAAAACAAACAGAATGATTTTTTTGATTGCTACACCATGTCGATTAGCAACAATTGAGTGGGCCAGTTCATGCAGGAGAACCGAAGTAAAAAACAAGATAGTCGACCCCAGTCCGAGCGCAACCGAGAGGGTCGTTGAAAATCCGTAGGCTTGCGGAAAAAATTGAAAAGCTAATGAACTAAAAACCAGCACGAACACAATAAACCAGGACCAGTCGATCTCGATTTCGATGCCAGCGATGCGACCGAGTTTAATAGTGCGCGCAAACAAAAAGTGCATGCGTTAAGTGTGACATGCAGCTGCGAGTGGTGCTAGTTAAAAACTAGTTAAATAGCAGAACCGTTAGGACGGCACTTAATACACCTAGGCTTCCCACTACGGCACTGGCAATTTTCCAGGAGAACGAGCGCGAGAGACCCCAGCTAAGTACTATCAAAAGACCGGCTATGACCGAGAACAAATAGCGTGCCTGGGGTTGAAAAAAACGCAGGTTGAGAGCAATCAGCATAAGTAACTCTGCCAGCAAAGCCCCGCCGATCCAGCGACCTAGGCTCGGCAGTAAGTCAGTACGTCGCTGCAAATGTACGCTGTGGCGTCGGCGTGCTAACAAGGCAAAACCTGCCGCACCAAGTAACACCGGCACTAGGTAGAGCACGTAGAGATAATTTGGAAAAACAATGTCCCAACTACCGTATCGCCCAACAAAAGTTTGCCAAAGGATCAAAACAAACCACAACCAATAGCCAAGATTAGGGCTTTCTAAATAAGGTGTTAGCTCGGGTAGTTCTCCTAAATGTATCTCTGGGACAAACAAACCTGTGTTGGCATAGTTATGCCAGAGCCACCAAACCACGGGGATGGCTGACACAAGCAGCGCTCCGAGCCACAATCGCAGACGCTGCGCTCGCCGCGCGCTGAGGGTCAACGCCAGACCTAAAATCAGTACAGCGGGTGCGGCAAAAAGCTTAGCCAACACGGCTCCGGCTCCAGCCAGTGCACCAACTACATACCAACCAGTTTGCTCAGGATGCAGCCAGGTACGAATCAAAGCCAAGGTTAAGCCGCTGACCATAAGGTAACTCAAGGCATCATTGTTGGTTGTGGCAAATTCATGCACCAACATAGGCAGGCTCGCAAAAAATACTAGGGGAACCACGCGCCAACCTTGAGGCAAGAGCTCGCGACTAATCAGCCACACTAACCAAAACTGAATCAGCCCAAGCAGGATGGCCAGCAGTCGCAATGAATCGACTCCGAGGCCAAGTGGGCGAACCAGGCGCAGCCAGGCCGCGCCTACAAGGTAGTAAAACGGCGGCTGGTGCGGTTCACGATTGACCCCAAAATCGATCTTAAGCGGGTCTGGCAGGCCCGTGTAATCCGCTACATATCTGACATAAGTGATGTGACTATCCTCGTCGTTCCCCCGACCGCGCGGTACTCCAGTCGCAATCATGATTGCTAAAGAGATAAAAAGAGCGAGAGCCGCCAGGATAAGCGTGGCCTCAAGTCGACTAAGTGGAGTATGAGTCTTGGCCCCAGCAAAGACATGAGCGATGGCGGAGTGTTCGGCTATGCGGCGCACACGCTCGTCCGCTTGGTATTTTTTAGCAAAAAAAGTTTGCAAGAGGAGGCGTCGCCCCAAAGCGTTGGTCGCCTCGAGTTGGCAATAGATCCAAAAACGGACACTTTTAAACGGTCCGCGCCAGTAGCAGCGCGTCACGTAACGTAAGGTATTTTTAAAAGCTGTCAGACGATTGGTATTAGCCCGGCTGCCTCCATAGAGCTGTTCTCCCGACTTATTGTGGGCATGAATGATGGTGGCTTGGGATGTTACAAAGCGTGCACGACCCAGACGCGCGAGCCGCCAACAGAGTTCCAGGTCCTCGGAGTACAAAAAAATGGTCTTATCGAGATAGATCACTTGACCGGCAATGATCCGGGGGAACAGCAGGGCCGCCCCCCAGACACAATCGACTGGTAGAAGGGCCTCGCGTTGGGCACGCGCTTCGGTGCGCTTCTCTAAAAACAATAATTTTGCGAGTTGTGCCCGCAGGCTCGGGAATCGATAAAAATTGGGTTGGTAGCGGCCACCGGGATAGACCAGTTTGGGTGCCAACGCACCAAGTTGCGCTTGGCCTTGCGCCAGCTTAACAAGCGTGTCAAGCGCTCCGGCAGTGACCTCAGTATCTGGATTAAGTAAAAGCACATACGTACCGCGCGCCCGCGCGATGGCACGGTTGTTGGCACGCGCAAAACCCTCGTTGCTTTGATTGACGATAAGGCTGACCTCGGGAAAGTGCTGTCGGATGGCTTCGACTGTTCCGTCCTTTGAGGCGTTATCTGTGACAAAAATTTCGTAGGGGTTGCGTGGCTGGTGTTGCTTGATCGAAGTTAAACAACGCAAGACATGCTCACGTGATTTATAAGTGACGATACTAATAGAGAGTACTGGGGGCATAGGTGGTTTAGGTTCGTTCTGTTCTCCAGCGTGTAGCGCTGTGGCCACGCAGGTAATCATACGCTCCCAACAAACTCGCTGTATTAGTAAGAACAAAAAAACTCAAAGCACTGAGCAGCCGGGATCGGGATGGGCTTTTGGGCGTGTTACGCAAAAAAAGTAGGCCAAGGCCTGCAGCTGCAAGCAGTACTAGTTCAATGCTGAGCACAATTTGGAACAAAGGTAGGTAAATTAGGGCGAGCGTTGCTATAAACGCAAAGATAAGCAACTCAACGCCAAACCAACGCAAGATCTTGTGTGAGAGCAGTAAAAAAAACAACCACGGTTGTCGTAAAGGATGTGAGGCTCGCAGCAGCAGTGGCAGTGCCACCAAGCCCTGCGTGACCAAACGCCGCTTTCGTCGGAACTCATGCCAGATCGTCGGCGCGGCCGGCTCGAGTACTTGTGCCTGCGGCACATAAAAAACTCGCCGGCCGCGCGCTATCAACAGCACCGGCAGTACTAAATCGCTGACAAGGTGAGGCTGCAGCCTAATATAATCCTTACGGCGAACGGCATAGACTGGACCGTTAACTCCGATGGTCGAAAGCAGGCTGCTTTCGCCTTTTTTAATCAGATGATCGAGCCGTCTAAAAAGACCTTCGTTTATTTGCTCAGTTTGTTCTCCCCGCTTGAGATGTAGCGCGCCCGTCGTCGCCGCAACGGTTGTGTCAGCAAAAGGTGCAACCAGTTTGGAGAGCGCACCGGGAGCCCAGTGCACATTGCCGTCGCTAAAAACTACAACCTCAGCGCTAGAGCCAGCCACCATGCGGTTTTGGCACTCGGTTTTACCAAGCCGACCCTCGTAACGCACCAGGGTCACGCTCTGCGTTCCGTGCGATCCCTGT